>NZ_JBFTJE010000015.1:0-159769 GCF_056395265.1 Cupriavidus sp. 10L43_2 | reverse complement strand
GGCTACACGGTGGTCATGGTGGAGCAGAACTTCCGCTTCGCCGCGCCGCTGGCCGACCGCTTCTACGTGATGGAGCACGGGCAGATCGTCGAGCGCTTCGCCGCCGCCGAACTGCAGGCCAAGATGCCGGTGCTGAACGAACTGCTTGGGGTCTGATCCGCGCGCGCCCTCGTGCGTGCGGGTTACTCGATTGATGGTGGCAGGAACGGGTGGCGTGAGCACGCTGCCGAAACTCAGGAGACAAAACATGAAGATGACTCGGCTGGCCGTGGCTGTGGCGGCGACTGTTCTGGGCGCGGTGTCCACGGGGGCATCGGCGCAGGTGTCGGGCGACACCGTGAAGATTGGCTATATCACCGACCTGTCGGGCCTGTACGCCGACATCGACGGCCCGGGCGGCCTGGAAGCGGTGAAGATGGCCATCGAGGACCATGGCGGCAAGGTGCTGGGCAAGCCGATCGAGCTGATGTCCGCCGATCACCAGAACAAGGCCGACATCGCCGCCTCGAAGGCGCGCGAGTGGATGGACCAGCAGGGCCTGGACATGCTGCTGGGCGGCACCAACTCCGGCACGGCGCTGGCCATGAACAAGGTGGCGTCCGAGAAGAAGCGCGTCTATATCAACAACGGCGCCGGCACGGCCCGCCTGACCAACGAGGAGTGCTCGCCGTACACGGTGCACTACGCGTATGACACGGTGGCGCTGGCCAAGGGCACCGGCAGCGCGGTGGTGAAGCAGGGCGGCAAGTCGTGGTTCTTCCTGACCGCCGACTACGCCTTCGGCCACTCGCTCGAGACCGACACGGCCGCCGTGGTCAAGGCCAATGGCGGCACGGTGGTTGGCTCCGTGCGCCATCCGCTGTCGGCATCGGACTTCTCTTCGTTCCTGCTCCAGGCGCAATCGTCCAAGGCGCAGATCCTGGGCCTGGCCAACGCCGGTGGCGACACGATCAACTCGATCAAGGCGGCCAAGGAATTCGGTATCACGAAGAATATGAAGATCGCTGGTCTGCTCATGTTCATCAATGACGTGCATAGCTTGGGCCTGAAGAACACCGAGGGCCTGCTGATGACCGACAGCTGGTACTGGGACATGAACGACGACACCCGCAAGTGGGCGAATCGCTACTTCGGCAAGATGAAGAAGATGCCGAGCAGCTTGCAGGCAGCCGACTACTCGGCGGTCAGCACCTACCTGAAGGCGGTGGAGACGGCCAAGACCGACGATCCGGACAAGGTGATGGCCGAGCTGAAGAAGATGAAGATCAACGACTTCTACAACAAGGGGCAGATCCGCGCCGACGGCCGCAACATCCACGACATGTACCTGATGCAGGTGAAGGCGCCGGCGGAATCGAAGAAGCCTTGGGACTACCTGAAGGTCGTGGCAACGATCCCGGGTGACCAGGCCTTCACGACGGTTGCCGAGTCGAAGTGCGCAATGTTGAAGAAGTAAGCATTGGTTTTGCGCCCCTCTCCCGCTGGCGGGGGAGGGGATAGACACTCAGGCACTCGACGCCAATGGACATATTCGGAATTCCTCTACCCGCCATGCTGTCCCAGTTGCTGCTGGGGCTGGTCAATGGCGCTTTCTACGCGATGCTGAGCCTCGGGCTGGCCGTGATTTTCGGCCTGCTCAACGTCATCAACTTCGCACACGGCGCGCTGTTCATGCTCGGCGCGCTGCTGGCCTGGGCGGGCATGGAGTACGCCGGGCTCAATTACTGGGTCATGCTGGCGCTCTCGCCGATCATCGTCGGCGTGCTCGGCGTGATCATCGAAAAGTCGATGCTGCGCTGGATCTACAAGCTCGACCATATCTACGGGCTGCTGCTGACGCTGGGCATCACGCTGGTGATCGAAGGCGTGTTCCGCTCGATCTACGGCGTCTCCGGCCTGCCGTACTCGCCGCCCGACGCGCTGCAGGGCGCCACCGACCTCGGCTTCATGATCCTGCCGAACTACCGCGCCTGGGTCGTGGTCGCCTCGCTGGTGGTCTGCTTCGCCACGTGGTTCGTGATCGAAAAGACCAAGCTCGGTGCCTACCTGCGGGCAGGTACCGAGAACCCCAAGATGGTGGAAGCCTTCGGCGTCAACGTGCCGCTGATGGTGACGCTGACCTACGGCTTCGGCGTGGCGCTGGCGGCCTTCGCGGGCGTGCTGGCGGCGCCGGTGATCCAGGTGTCGCCGCTGATGGGCCAGAACCTGATCATCGTTGTGTTCGCCGTGGTGGTGATCGGCGGCATGGGGTCGATCATGGGTTCCATCCTCACCGGCCTGGGCCTCGGCGTGATCGAGGGCCTGACCAAGGTGTTCTATCCTGAGGCATCGGCCACCGTGGTGTTCTTCATCATGGTGATCGTGCTGCTGCTGCGCCCGGCTGGCCTGTTCGGGAGGGAGAAGTGATGAGCGGACAAACCGGACAAACCGCGGTGCCTGTGAGCACCGGAACCGTCAGGAACGGAGTGGGTGTGCAGAAGAAGGTGCTTTACGGCTTGCTGCTGCTGGGGCTGATCGTGGCCCCGATGGCGGGCGCCTACCCGGTGTTCGTGCTCAAGGTGATGTGCTTCGCGCTGTTCGCCTGCGCGTTCAATCTGCTGATCGGCTTCACCGGGCTGCTCTCGTTTGGCCACGCGGCCTTCTTCGGCGGCGCCGGCTACGCGGCCGGCCATGCGATGAAGGTCTGGGGCGTGACGCCGGAAGTGGGCCTGATCCTCGGCACGCTGACCGGGGCCGGCATCGGCTACGTGGTCGGCTCGCTGGCCATCCGACGGCAAGGCATCTATTTCTCGATGATCACGCTGGCGCTGGCGCAGATGCTGTTCTTCATCTGCCTGCAGGCGCCGTTCACGGGCGGCGAGGATGGCCTGCAGGGCATTCCGCGCGGCAAGCTGTTCGGCGTGCTCTCGCTCTCCGAGGACATCACGCTGTACTACGTGGCGCTGGCCATCATCGTCGCCGCGTTCGCGCTGATCGTACGCACCGTGCACTCGCCGTTCGGCCAGATTCTCAAGGCCATCAAGGAGAACGAGCCGCGCGCGATTTCGCTTGGATACGATGTCGATCGCTTCAAGCTGCTCGCCTTCGTGATCTCGGCCGCGCTGTCCGGGCTGGCGGGTTCGATCAAGGCGCTGGTACTGGGCTTCGGCACGCTGACCGACGTGCACTGGTCGATGTCCGGCTCGGTGATCCTGATGACGCTGGTGGGCGGCCTGGGCACGCTGTCTGGCCCGATCGTCGGCGCCTTCGTGGTGGTGGCGCTCGAAAACAAGCTTGGCGACATCGGTTCGTTCCTGGCGCACCTGACCGGCATCTCCTGGTTCAACGCGCTCGGCGAGTCGGTGACGATGGTCACCGGCATCATCTTCGTGATCTGCGTGCTGACGTTCCGCCGGGGCATCATGGGCGAGCTGATCGCGCTGACGAGTCGCAAAAAGTAGCAAAAGTGCGAGTGATGACAGGCCGACATGCCCGCTTTTGGGGCTAGGGTTTCTGCTAGCTTGTTTCATACGCACCGCTTCGTTACATTGCATATACGGTTTTCGCAGGTTAAATGGAGGCGGAAGCGAGGAGACGACAGGCGCGCACCCGGTGTCGGGTAGCAGCAGCCAATACAATGAAAAGGCGTTGCCAGGTGATCCTTGGCAGCGCCTTTTTGATTTGTAGCGCCCGCTGGCGCGCCAGGCTTATCTCCCGACCGTCCTTCCTGTCCATGGATCACCCATCCCCGCATTCCTCGCGCCCACAAGGGCTCGTGCGGGTCGGCACCCCTGCCGACGCCGCCTTGATCGACGCCTGGCTGATGGCCCGCGCGCCGCTTGCCGTACCCGAGGCCCGCGCCCGCAGGCTGTCGCTGGAAGCACTCCTGGCGCAGGGTGCGCAGGGGCTTTGTCTTATCGATGGCGCCATCGCCGATGCCGGAAACCCGGGCGGCGAGGCGAGCCCCAACACGGTGCATGGTCTGCTACCGGTGACACTTATCCACAGCTTGTCCACCGGAGGCCGCGTTGCGCTGGCGGCGGAGTGGTGGGGGCCGGCCGATCTGGACGATCCGGCGGCTTCGACGGCGTCCCTCGCCGCCTGCTGTGACGTGCTGGCCGACTGGTGCCGCGCGCATGGTATCCGGCAGGTGTGGCTGGCGCCCGGCTTGCTGGCCGATCCCGCAGCCGCGCCGCGCGGCTTCGCCCCCGGGGCCGACGGGCTCCTGCACCGCAGCCTCGTGCCGACGCCCAAGCAGCTCGGCTGACCTCGGCATCGACCCCAATCCCGCTACTGGCCGGCTTTCCCGGCCGACCCTGACTGTTGCGCCCGCGCCGCTGCGGGTTAATCCCGCCTTTTCGTACGAAATCGCTGTGTTAGACTCGATTCGCATTCCCGACCGCACGGTCGGGGAATGCAACTGCGCAATCCGGGGGTAAACCGCGCAGGACGGGAAAATCAAAAGGGACGGTCTTCGAAGTTCCCGACATTGACGCTGGTGCCAGCGCTGCGCCGGCCATAGAGCCCGAAAAACGGGCCAAACCAAGAACTGAGGGCATCCGCCGGCCGGAAGCCGGCGGATGCCTTTTTCCTTTTTGGAACCGAAGGAGACGAGATGACATTCAAGCGCGCCAGCGTGATGGCCCTTGCCGCCGCCAGCCTGTTCGCCGGGGCGGCCAGTGCCCAGGTCAAGGTGGGGGTCACCGTATCGGCCACCGGGCCTGCCGCTTCGCTCGGCATTCCCGAGAAGAACACGTTCACGCTGCTGCCCAAGGAGATCGCGGGCAAGAAGATCGAGTACTTCGTGCTCGACGACGCCACCGACACCACCACTGCCGTCAAGAACACCCGCAAGCTCATCAGCGAGGACAAGGTCGACGTGGTGGTGGGCTCCACGGTTACGCCGAACTCGCTCGCGATGGTCGACATCGCCGCCGAGAGCGAGACGCCGATGATCTCGATGGCCGCCTCGGCCCGCATCATCGAGCCGATGGACGCCAAGCGCGCCTGGGTCTTCAAGACGCCGCAAAACGACTCGCACATGGCCACTGCCATTGCGGAGCACATGACGAACAACAACGTGAAGACGGTGGCATTCATCGGCTTCGCGGATGCCTACGGCGAAAGCTGGGCGCAGGAATTCGCCAAGGTGGCGGAGATGCGCAAGATCAAGGTCGTGGCCAACGAGCGCTTTGCGCGCACCGACAACTCGGTGACGGGTCAGGTGCTCAAGATGATGGGCGCCAACGCCGATGCGGTGCTGATCGCTGGTTCGGGTACGCCGGCCGCGCTGCCGGCCAAGACGCTCAAGGAGCGCGGCTACAAGGGCAAGATCTACCAGACCCACGGCGTGGCCAACCCCGACTTCCTGCGCGTCTGCGGCAAGGACTGCGAGGGCACGTTCCTGCCGGCTGGTCCGCTGCTGGTGGCCGAGCAGCTGCCCGACAGCAATCCGGTGAAGAAGCCGGCCGTGACCTACAAGACCGCCTACGAGAAGGCCTTCGGCGGCCAGGTGTCGACCTTCGGCGGCCACGCCTGGGACGCCGGCCTGCTGCTGCAGAACGCAATCCCGGAGGCGCTCAAGAAGGGCCAGCCCGGCACCAAGGAATTCCGCAAGGCACTGCGCGACGCCCTGGAGCAGACCAAGAACCTGCCCGTCTCGCACGGCATCATCACCATGAGCCCCACCGACCACCTCGGCATGGACCAGCGCGCGCGCGTGATGGTGCAGATCGTGGATGGCAAGTGGAAGCTGCAAACGAAGTAAGCCGGCATTCGACCGGCGGTACGGAGCAAGTCGCGGAGTCACGAGGCAAAAAAGGGCGCATGGCGATCCATGCGCCCTTTTTTTGTCCGCCGGATCCTGTGATGATGCCCGCATGACCCTGTTCAGGAGGGCGGCGCCGCCAAGCTGGTAACGCCGCACCTCCTTCCACGACACGTTCCCAGACACGGGGAGACAATGGACCTCTCGATTGCGGCCATCCTGGCGCAGGACGGCATCACCTCCGGCGCCATCTACGCGCTGCTGGCACTGGCACTGGTGCTGGTGTTCTCGGTGACGCGCGTCATCTTCATCCCCCAGGGCGAGTTCGTGGCGTATGGCGCCCTGACGCTCGCCGCGATGCAGGCCGGCCACGCGCCGCAGACCACGTGGCTGCTGCTGGCGATGGGCGTGCTGACGTTCCTCTACGAGTGCGTGACCGTGCTGCGCAGTGCCGAACTGCGCCGCACCGCCCCGCGCCGGCTGGCCGTGCTGGCCGGCAAGTACGTCGTGTTTCCGCTGGCCGTTCACCTTGTCGTGCAGCAGTACGGCGGGCAGCCGCTGCCGATGCTCGCGCAGATCGCCCTGACGCTGCTGATCGTGATTCCGCTCGGGCCGATGCTGTACCGGCTGGCGTACCAGCCGCTGGCCGAAGCCAGCACGCTGGTGCTGCTGATCGTCTCGGTGGGGGTCCACTTCGCGCTCGTGGGGCTGGGTCTGGTGATGTTCGGCGCCGAGGGCTCGCGTACCAGCGCGTTCTCCGATGCGCGCTTCGACATCGGCACCTTGAGCGTCTCGGGCCAGAGCCTGTGGGTGGTGGGCGTGTCGGCGCTGCTGATCGGCGCGCTGTACTTCTATTTCGAGCGCACGCTCCAGGGCAAGGCGCTGCGTGCCACGGCCGTGAACCGGCTCGGCGCGCGGCTGGTCGGCATCGGCACCACGCAGGCGGGGCGGTTGTCGTTCACGCTGGCGGCGGCGATGGGCGCGCTGTGCGGCATCCTGATCGCGCCGCTGACCACGGTGTACTACGAGTCCGGCTTCCTCGTGGGCCTGAAGGGCTTCGTGGGCGCCATCGTCGGCGGGCTGGTCAGCTATCCGGTGGCCGCGCTCGGCGCGATCCTCGTCGGCCTGCTCGAATCCTATTCGTCCTTCTGGGCCAGCGCGTTCAAGGAGGTCATCGTATTTACCTTGATTATCCCGGTGCTGTTGTGGCGCTCGCTGACCAGCAAGCATGTCGAGGAAGAGGAGTAAGCCATGACACTGCTGACCGAGAAGCCCGTGGCCGACAAGCCGGTGGAGATCATCCACCCTCGCACGAAGGCGCGCACCCCAGCCGCCACGCGCAATCGTATTCTCACGATGTTGTTCGTCGTCGTGCTGGCCTTGCTGCCTGTGCTGCCGACGCCCGAGTTCTGGATCACGCTCGGCAACTACATCGGTCTCTATAGCATCGTGGCGATCGGGCTGGTGCTGCTGACGGGCGTCGGCGGCATGACCTCGTTCGGGCAGGCGGCGTTCGTGGGCCTGGGCGCCTACAGCACGGCCTACCTGACGACGCAGTTCGGCCTGTCGCCGTGGTTCGGGCTGCTGGTGGGGCTGGGCATCACGATGGCCTGCGCTTACGTGATCGGGCTGATCACCATGCGGATGTCGGGCCACTACCTGCCGCTGGCGACGATCGCCTGGGGGCTCTCGCTGTTCTTCCTGTTTGGCAACCTTGAATTCCTGGGCAAGTACGACGGCCTGAATGGCGTGCCGGTGCTGTCGTTCTTCGGTGTGTCGCTGCAGTCCGGGCGCTCGATGTTCTATCTGATCTGGGTGGTGGTGCTGCTCGCCGTGCTGGCCATGCAGAACCTGCTGAACTCGCGGCCGGGCCGTGCCATCCGTGCGCTCAAGGGCGGCGGCACGATGGCCGAGGCGATGGGCGTGAACACCGCCTGGATGAAGGTGGTGATCTTCGTCGTGGCGGCGGTGCTGGCCTGCGTGTCGGGCTTCCTCTACGCGCACCTCCAGCGCGCCGTGAACCCGACGCCGTTCGGGCTCAACTACGGCATCGAGTACCTGTTCATGGCCGTGGTGGGCGGCGTGGGCCACGTATGGGGCGCGGTGCTCGGCGCGGGCATCCTGACCATCCTCAAGGACGTGCTGCAGGGGCTGCTGCCGAAGCTGCTCGGCTCCACGGGCAATTTCGAGATCATTGTCTTCGGTGTGCTGATGGTGCTGCTGCTGCAATACGCGAGCGACGGCATCTGGCCGTTCTTGCGCCGGCTGTTCCCGTCGGGGCCACCGGTGACGGCGCCTGACGATGCCCAGCCGCTGCCGGTGCGCCAGAAGCCCGAGGCCGGCGAGCTGATCCTCGACGTGCGTGCGGCGCGCAAGCAGTTCGGCGGGTTGGTGGCCGTGAACGACGTGAGCTTCCAGGTGCGCGCCGGCGAGATTATCGGGCTGATCGGGCCGAACGGCGCCGGCAAGTCCACCACGTTCAATCTCGTCACGGGCGTGCTGCCGCTGACGCGGGGCGAGGTGCGGTACCGCGGTGAGGTGATTTCGGGCTTGCCGTCGCGCGAGATCGTCAAGCGCGGCGTGGGCCGGACCTTCCAGCACGTGCACCTGCTGCCGACGATGACGGTCCTCGAAAACGTAGCCATCGGCGCGCACCTGCGCGGCGACTTCCGCCCCCAGGGCGGCGTGGCGGCGGCGATTCTCCGCATGAATCAGGCCGAGGAGCAGAAGCTGCTGTTCGAAGCGCGCCGGCAGCTCGAGCGCGTGGGGCTGGCCGACTGCATGTATATGGAAGCCGGCAGCCTCGCGCTGGGCCAGCAACGCATTCTGGAGATCGCGCGTGCGCTGTGCTGCGACCCGGCGCTGCTGCTGCTGGACGAGCCAGCGGCCGGCCTGCGTTACAAGGAGAAGCAGGCGCTGGCCGAGCTGCTGAAGAAGCTGAAGGGCGAGGGCATGAGCGTGTTGTTGGTCGAGCATGACATGGACTTCGTGATGAACCTGACCGATCGCCTCGTGGTGATGGAGTTCGGGACGCGCATCGCCGAGGGCGTGCCGGAGGAGGTCCAGAAGAATCCGGCTGTGTTGGAAGCCTATCTGGGCGGCGTCGAGTGAGGATATGAGATGAATCTGATTCTGGAAGTCGATGACCTGCATGTTCGCTACGGCAAGGTCGAGGCGGTGCATGGCGCCAGCCTGAAGGTGGAGGCCGGGAAGATCGTGACCGTGATCGGTCCGAATGGCGCGGGCAAGTCCACGATGCTCAACGCGATCATGGGCGCGCTGCCGGTGAGTGGATCGTCGAACGGCGCGGTGCGCTACCTCGGCCATGACATGGCGGGCATTCCGGTGGAGGGGCGCGTCGCGCGCGGCATGTGCCTGGTGCCGGAGAAGCGCGAGTTGTTCGCGTCGATGACGGTGGAGGACAACCTGCAACTGGGCGCGTTCCGTCGCAAGAAGGCCGGCGAGCGCAATTACCTCGATCAGATGGAGGTGGTCTACGGGCTGTTTCCCCGGCTGAAAGAGCGGGCGAAGCAGGACGCCGGCACGCTGTCAGGCGGCGAGCGCCAGATGCTGGCGGTGGGCCGCGCGCTGATGGCCAAGCCGCAACTGCTGATGCTCGACGAGCCCAGCCTTGGGCTGGCGCCGCTGATCGTCAAGGAGATCTTCCACATCATCCACAACCTGCGCGAGACCGGCGTAGCGACRCTGCTGATCGAGCAGAACGCGCGCGCCGCGTTGCAGGTGGCCGACTATGCCTATGTGATCGAGACCGGCGACATGGCGATGGAAGGGCCGGCTTCCGAGTTGGCTAGCAATCCGAAGGTGATCGAAACGTACCTGGGGCTGGCGAAGAAGGCGGCCTAGCGTACGAAGTAGGTACGGTTGGTTACCTGGATGAATGAAAGCCGGCGTTGAGCCGGCTTTTTTATTTGTGCAGGGAATATCAGGCTGGAGTAGATGTGCGGGATGGATGTTTTTTCCCTTGGCTTAGGAAATCTCATCTATCCAATTCATCCTCCTTCGCCACCTCCAACAGCCATGCGCGGAAGCAATCCAGCGCCACATGGTCGCGCCGCTCCTTCGGGGCGCAGAGGAAGTATCCACGCTGCAGCCGGATCGGCAGATCGAAAGGTGCGACCACTGCGCCGGCGGCGATTTCGTCGCGCACCAGGCAGCGCTGGAGCACCGCCACGCCCATGTCCGCCTTCACTGCCTGGACGAGGATCGACACCTGATCGAAGCCGGTGGCCAGTCGGGGCGCAGCACTGGGTACGCCCGCTGCTTCGAGCCAGTGCTGCCAATTGGCGGGCGCCGTGGTGTGGAACAGCAGCGGTTCCTGGAGCAGATCGGCGGGGTGCTGCCAACTTCCCGCCGCGCGCCGTGCGTGGGCCCGTGCGGGGTGGCAGATCGGCACCATCTCGCGGCCAATCACATAGTCGACTTGCAGACCCGGCCACTTGTCGGCCACGCCGGCGAGCAGCGCCGCATCGGGCGACGGCCCGGAGAGATCCTCGTTGCGGCGATAGGGCACGAAGTCGAGCCGGATGTCGGGGTGTCGGCGGTGAAAGTCGGGCAGGCGCGGCACGAGCCAGACGCTCGCCAGCGTGGGGACGGCTGACAGCGTGAGGTGGTGCTGCCGGGCCTGATCCCGTTGCAGCATCGCCGCGCTGGCGGCTTCGATGGCGGCCAGTGGGCCAGCCACGGCCTCAAGATAGATTCGTCCCGCCTCGGTGAGCGTCAGCCGATGTGCGTTGCGATGGACCAGCGGCTGGCCGAAGTGTTCTTCCAGGCGCGCGATGGCCCGGCTGATGGCGCCCTGGGTCACGCAGAGCGTCTCCGCCGCGCGCGTGAAACTGCCCAGCCGCGCCGCCGTGGCGAACGCGTGCAACTCGGACATCGACGGGGAACGGAGCCGCATGGGGCAGGGCGCGGGGGCGCTTGGTTAGGATGAGCTTTGGTAATGCAACCGTGCAATATAGTCGTTTGTGCGCGACCGGTAAACTCCCGACACTCGACGCTCGGTATCCCCATCGAGAACGATAAAGAGGAGTTTGATCCCATGACCCGAGCCCGTTCCCCGCGACGCCAGTTCCTGCTGACCGGCATCGCCATGGCCGCCACGCTGGGCGCCACCGTCAGCGGCCACGCCATCGCGCAAGGCAGCTATCCGAACAAGCCGATCCGGCTTGTCGTGCCGTTCGCGGCGGGCGGTTCCACCGATCTGTCGGCACGCCTGGTGGCCGAATTCGCCGGCCGGGAGCTGGGCCAGACCATCGTCGTGGACAACAAGGGTGGGGCGGGCGGCTCCATCGGCATGGAGCAGGTGGCGCGCTCGGCGCCGGACGGCTACACGATCGGCATGGCCACTGTGAGCACGCACGGCTCGAACCCGGCCGTCTACCCGAAGCTCGGCTATGACCCGATCAAGGACTTTGCGCCGGTCACCAACGTGATTGCCATCCCGAGTGTGTTCGCCGTCCACCCGAGCGTGCCGGCCAAGACGATGCAGGAGTTCATCGCGCTGGCCAAGGCCAACCCGGGCAAGTACACGTTCGCGTCGCCCGGTGCGGGCTCGCTGGGGCACGTCAACATCGAGAACTTCATGATGCTGGCCAAGATCGACCTGCTGCACGTGCCGTACAAGGGCGCCGGGCTTGCGCTCAATGACGCCGTGGCAGGGCAGGTCAATGCGATCACCGACAACCTGTCGTCCACGCTGCCCCACGTGAAATCGGGCCGCCTGCGCGCGCTGGCGGTGCTGGGCGCGGCACGCTCGTCGCAGTTGCCGAATGTGCCGACCTATAACGAGCTCGGCTTCAAGGACATGGGCGATGGCGGCTGGTTCGGCATCGTCGCACCGGCCGGCACGCCGCCGGCCATCGTCGACAAGCTCAACGCCGCCATCCACAAGGCGATGCAGAACCCCGAGTTTAAGCGCAAGGTCGAGGAGTCCGGCGGTACGCTGGTCCCGACCACGCCTGACCAGTTTAAGGCGCAGATCCAGCAGGCCATGGCCCGCTATGCCCGCGTGGCCAAGGCTGCCAACATCAAGCTGGACTGAGCGATGACGACCTTCGATGCTGTACAGGGCGACGCCCCGATTGGCCCGTTCTCGCTGGCCGGCCCCCAGGGTGATCCGCTGCCGCTGGTTTGCGATTCTCCGCACAGCGGCGTGTTCTATCCGGACGACTTCCGCGCGGTGGTGCCGCTGGCGCGGCTGCGAGGTGGGGAGGACACCCACATCGACACGCTGTGGGAAGCCGTGCCCGAGGTCGGCGGGACGCTGGTCGCGGCCACTTTCCCCCGCGTCTATATCGACCCGAACCGGATGCTCGACGACCTCGACCCGGACCTGCTCGACGGCCCCTGGCCGACCACGCTGGCCCCGGGCGAGAAGACGCGCCTCGGCTACGGGCTGGTCTGGCGCAGGCTGGATGCGAATACCCCGATCTATGACCGCAAGCTGTCCGTAGCGGAAGTGCAGACACGGATCGACCGCTATTACCGGCCGTACCACGCGGTGCTGTCGTCGGCGGTGGAGGCCGCTTACAGCCGCTTCGGCGCGGTGTGGCACCTGAACCTGCACTCGATGCCGAACAACGCCTACGAGCGGCTCAAGATCCAGAGCCCGCACCCGCTGGCGGACTTCGTACTGGGCGACCGGGACGGCACCACATGCGAGCCCGGCCTCGTCAACCTCGTGGAGCGGGAACTGCGGAAGATGGGCTACACCGTAGCCCGCAACGACCCGTACAAGGGTGTGCAGCTCATCGCCCAAATCGGCCGCCCCGCCGAGCGCCGCAACAGCCTCCAGATCGAGATCCGCCGCCCGCTCTATATGGATGAGGCGACCAAGGTACCCAATGCGGGTTTCGTAACCCTCCAGCGGGATCTGGGACTACTGTCGGCGAGCATCGCCACGTATATCCGCGGGAAGCTTTGAAAGCGGTACTGCGATGTTTCACGTGAAACATCGGAGAGGGAAGGGCCCCGCGGAAGCGGGGCTTTTTCTTTGGGGGCTTAACAGATGACGCCGCCGATGCTTTTGCCGGTTTTCAAGTCGAAACCGACGTAGCACACGTATTCCTTGGCAGAGTATCGTAGACAAGAAATTTCTCTTTTTTCCCTCACGCGAGTCGAGGCGTCCGCACCGCATGCATCAGGCCGGTCCGGCCCAAGGGCGTTGAACATCTCTCGGGCGGCGCTACCCGAGATCAAAAAGGAAATCTTAGTGTCGCCTTTGCTGGGCGGGATCGTGTCGCCAAGATAGCCGCCATATACAACGTACTCCACTTTTGCTGGATGAAACTCGTACTCCCACGCCGAAGCTGCAGCGCTCACTGCCGCCACGCCCAGCAATGTGGCGACCAGGACCATAGCCATTTGATATCTCATTGTCCTTATCCTCGGACACGAACGTGCAGATGGTTCTCGTGGAATGGCTTCCGGACGACCCGTGGGATTGTGAGGTCGTTAAAGTACACATAATCCACGTGTCCGCATTGCCAAATGAGCTCGACGAGTCGGCGTGTGGCGGCGCGATCATAGGCCGCTTGCTGGTATTCGACTGGCATGTGTTTCCCGTCCTTACGGACGGGCCGAATGTCGATATCCAGCCCATCCCTATGCGATTTGTGGCCTTCGAAATAGGTGCTGTCGGCGAGACTAATGTTCCCGAATCCCAGCTTCCGAGCATCGTGCCGGCCCCATTTGAACTCAAGGTTGAACAAGAACGACAGCATATTCGGATGCGCATATTGCCCCAGGCCCGCGCTGGGCGTTCCATAGGTGTAGTACGACGCTTCCTCTGTCGCCTGCGGCAGCATGCGGAGGCCCCGCGAATCCTGGAAACTCATGACTGAACTCCTGTTTGGATGAGACCAAGATCATGCGCCGAGGAATGTTGCGATGCAAAAAATGCACCAAATGCGTCACAAATGACGTGCGTGGCGGAGATCACAGATTGTGTTCCACGTGAAACACTTCCTCCCACCATGTACCGCACCCGCCATGTTTCACGTGAAACATGGTGTCCGACCAAAGTCCCTCATGGGATTGCCGCTATAATTCGGCATCCTGAATTTTCCCGCCCAGCCTCCCGGAGGAGGTGTCCCATGCTTTACCCGAAAGAGTTCGATGTCATTGTCGTCGGTGGTGGTCACGCCGGCACCGAAGCCGCGCTTGCCGCCGCCCGCATGGGCTGCCAGACGCTGCTGTTGAGCCATAACATCGAGACGTTGGGTCAGATGAGCTGCAATCCGTCGATTGGCGGCATCGGCAAGGGGCATCTGGTCAAGGAAGTGGACGCCATGGGCGGTGCGATGGCTGCGGCCACCGACGAAGCCGGTATCCAGTTTCGCATTCTCAACTCCAGCAAGGGTCCGGCCGTCCGTGCCACGCGCGCCCAAGCGGATCGTGTGTTGTATCGCAAGGCGATTCGCGCCCGGCTGGAGAACCAACCGAACCTGATGCTGTTCCAGCAGGCGGTGGATGACCTGATGGTGGAGGGCGACCGCGTCGTCGGCGCCATGACCCAGGTCGGCATCGCTTTCCGGGCGCGGGCTGTGGTGCTGACGGCGGGGACGTTCCTCGACGGCAAGATCCACGTCGGGCTGGATAACTACACGGGTGGGCGTGCCGGCGATCCGGCGGCGGTCTCCTTGTCGGCACGTCTGAAGGAATTGAAGCTACCGCAGGGCCGGCTCAAGACCGGCACGCCGCCTCGTATCGACGGGCGCACCATCGACTTTTCGGTGATGGAAGAGCAGCCGGGCGATCTCGATCCGGTGCCGGTGTTCTCCTTCCTGGGCCGTCCGGAGCAGCATCCGCAGCAGCTTCCGTGCTGGATCACGCATACCAACAGCCGTACCCACGACATCATTCGCGGCGGCCTGGACCGCTCTCCGATGTACACCGGTGTGATCGAAGGGGTAGGGCCGCGTTACTGCCCGAGCATCGAGGACAAGATCCATCGCTTTTCGAGCAAGGAAAGCCACCAGATCTTCCTCGAGCCGGAAGGGCTGACGACGAACGAGTTCTATCCGAATGGCATCTCCACGAGCCTGCCTTTCGACGTGCAGCTCGATCTGGTCCATTCAATCCGCGGCATGGAGAACGCGCACATCCTGCGCCCCGGCTACGCAATCGAATATGACTATTTCGATCCGCGCGCGCTGAAGGCGTCACTGGAGAGCAAGGCGATCCAGGGGCTGTTCTTCGCCGGCCAGATCAACGGTACGACCGGATACGAGGAAGCCGCCGCGCAGGGCCTGCTGGCCGGTATCAACGCGGGCTGTTTTGTGCGCGAGCGCGATGCCTGGACGCCGCGCCGGGACCAAGCCTACCTCGGCGTGCTGGTCGATGACCTGATCACGCGTGGCGTGACCGAACCGTATCGGATGTTCACGAGCCGTGCCGAATTCCGCCTGAGCCTGCGCGAAGACAACGCGGATATGCGTCTGACCGAGATGGGGCGCGAACTGGGCGTGGTCGATGACGCCCGCTGGGACGCCTTCAATCGGAAGCGCGACGCTGTTTCACGTGAAACAGAGCGCCTGAAAAGCACGTGGGTCAACCCGACGCTGCTGCCCGAGGCTGACGCCGTGCCGCTGCTCGGCAAGGCCATCGAGCGCGAGTATTCGCTGGCTGATCTGCTGCGGCGCCCCGAGGTCACCTATGAGGCACTGATGGCGATGCAGGATGGCCGTCATGCGCCGGAAGGGGTGCTCGATGCAGACCCGATGCTGGCCGAGCAGATCCGCGAGCAGATCGAGATCGGCGTGAAGTACCACGGGTACATCGCCCGCCAGGCCGCCGAGGTGGACAAGCTGGAAGCCAACGAGGCGACAAAGCTGCCGCCTAATTTCGACTACACCGAGGTGCGCGGGCTGGGCTTCGAGGTCAGCCAGAAGCTGAACCAGCATCGTCCGGAAACGCTCGGGCAGGCGTCGCGGATCTCGGGCGTCACGCCGGCCGCGATCTCGCTGCTGTTGGTACACCTCAAGAAGAAGGGCATGGGACGCGGTGCGTCCGCTGCCGCGCCGGCCGGCAACGGCCAGGAGGCTGCCTGAGTGGGCGGCCCCCGACACCCCGCGATCGACGACGCCGCGCAACGCCGCCGCCTGGAAGCCGGGTTGGCGGCCATCGGCCTGACACTGGCGCCGGCCCAGATCGACACGCTGTTCGCCTACCTGACGCTGCTGCGCAAGTGGAACAGCGTCTACAACCTCACCGCCATCCGTCATCCTGACGAGATGCTCACGCACCATCTGCTCGATTCGCTGACGGCCGTCCCCGCGTTGGCGGAAGCCGCGCGCGCCACGGATGCGGCCGAGCCGGCCCGGGGCAGGGTGCTCGACGTCGGCTCCGGCGGCGGCATGCCCGGGCTGCCGTTGGCGATTGCCTGTCCGGACGTGTCCGTGCTGATGGTCGACATCGTCCAGAAGAAGACCGCGTTCCTGACACAGTGCCGCGCACAGCTTGGGCTGTCCAACGCCGCCGCGCATTGGGGCCCGGTGGAGAAGCTCGAGGACGCCAGCGGCTATGCCGTGATCACGTCGCGGGCGTTCGCGGAGTTGAGCGATTTCGTGAGCCTGTCTGGCCAATTGCTGGCGCCGGGCGGGAAGCTGATCGCGATGAAGGGTATTTATCCACAGGCGGAGATCGATCGCATGGAAGCTGCTGGACTGATGGCGACGTGGCAGGTGGAGGCGGTACCGAAGCTGACGGTGCCGGAACTGGATGCGGAACGGCACCTCGTGGTGCTGTCGCGCCGGTCATGAACGATAATGTGAACAATTCAGCACAAACCGGCCTCGCGCCGGCGGTAAGCACTGAGGAGCAGCAAGCGCCTATGGCCAAGGTATTCGTGATCGCCAACCAGAAGGGCGGTGTGGGCAAGACCACCACCACGGTGAATCTGGCCGCCGGGCTGGCTGCGCAGGGGCAGCGCGTGTTGCTGGTGGACCTCGATCCGCAGGGCAATGCCTCGATGGGCTCCGGCATCGACAAGCAGTCGCTCGAACACAGCGTGTACCAGGTGCTCGTGGGGCTGTCGACGGTGCAGCAGGCGCGCCAGCGTTCCGAGTCCGGCCGCTACGACGTGGTGCCCGCCAACCGCGAACTGGCCGGTGCCGAGGTGGAACTCGTCGAGTTGGACCAGCGTGAGCGCCGGCTCAAGCAGGCGCTGGCCGAGGTGGATGGCGAGTACGACTTCGTGCTGATCGACTGCCCGCCGTCGCTGTCCCTGCTGACGCTGAACGGCCTCTGCGCCGCGCACGGCGTGATCGTGCCGATGCAGTGCGAGTACTTCGCGCTGGAGGGCCTCTCGGACCTCGTCAACACGATCAAGCAGGTCCACGCGAACCTGAACCGCGAGCTGAAGGTGATCGGCCTGCTGCGCGTGATGTTCGACCCGCGCGTGACGCTGCAGCAGCAGGTGTCGGCGCAGCTGGAGGCCCACTTCGGCGACAAGGTGTTCAAGACCGTGATTCCGCGCAACGTGCGGCTGGCCGAGGCTCCGTCCTATGGCATGCCGGGCGTGGCGTTCGACGCCGCGTCGAAGGGCGCCAAGGCGTATCTCGATTTCGGCGCGGAGATGATCGCGCGCGTGCGGCAGCTCGGTTGAGCGTCGCAGATTAGGATAGAAGGATGGCGACCATGAGTACCGCGAAGAAGAAGGGCCTCGGCCGTGGACTGGAGGCACTGCTGGGCGGCCCCGCCGAGATCGTCGAGACCGCGAAGCAGGAGGGCGCGCCCACCGTGCTGCGCCTGGAACAGCTGCAGCCGGGCAAGTACCAGCCGCGCACGCGCATGGACGAGGGTGCGCTGCAGGAGTTGGCCGCGAGCATCCGCGCGCAGGGGCTGATGCAGCCGATCCTCGTGCGCCGTGTGGCCGAGCCGGACCGCTACGAGATCATCGCTGGTGAACGCCGCTTCCGCGCCTCGAAGATCGCGGGCCTGGACAAGGTGCCGGTGCTCGTGAAGGACGTGGCCGACGAGGCCGCCGCCGCGATGGCGCTGATCGAGAACATCCAGCGTGAAGACCTGAACCCGCTCGAGGAAGCGCAGGGCATCATGCGCTTGATCCGTGAATTCCAGTTCACGCACGAGCAGGCCGCCGAGTCGGTCGGCCGCTCGCGCAGCGCGGTGTCGAACCTGCTGCGCCTGCTGAACCTGGCCAATCCCGTGCAGACGATGCTGATGGCGGGCGATCTCGACATGGGTCACGCGCGCGCGCTGCTGGCCGTCGACGGCGCCAACCAGATCACGCTCGCCAACCAGATCGTCAACAAGCGGTTGTCGGTGCGCGAGACCGAGAAGCTGGTCACGTCGACGCTCAAGCCGTTCGACCTCAAGTCGCTCAAGCAGAAGACCGGCAACGGCACGCGTGACGTGGCGCGCCTGGAAGAAGAATTGTCCGATACGCTGGGCCTGGCCGTGCAGATCAAGCTCGGCGCGCGCGGCAAGGGTCAGCTGACGATCCACTTCACCAGTAACGACGCCCTCGACGGCGTGCTCACCCGCCTGCGCGAGCCTGCGGACGGCCAGCGCGTGGCCTAGCGTCATCCGCGCGTTACGGCAACCGCTTTGTGCCCCGGAGGCACGCGGTTGTCGGCCTGTTGCGACAATGCCGCGATGTCCGTCGCGGCGCTTCCCACAATCTGCGCGATAACCGAACGGCTTGCACCGTCGAAGGGCAGGGTGCACCGCTCGCGCGCAGGTCAAATCGCCATCATGCGGCCCGTTGCGCGCGCAATCCAATTACGTCTTGCGTCATTGCCGCGCAATATCCCGCCAGCCATCATGGAGGCGTGATAGCAACCGTTGTGCGCAACATGCTGCAAGCTAACTGAAAGCAGATTGACTCGTCTCGTGGATTCCCCGTAGAATCGTGCGGTTTGAATTCTGGCCGGACCCGAAAAGTTCCGGCCTGGAACGAGGCTAGGCAGGTGGTGGTACGAGACCGACAGCAAGACCCTTCGCTGGACCGTGCAGCGTCTCCGGATCAACCGAATACCGCTCGTCGTTACGACGACTGGAGCGATCGGGATGATGACTGGGGCGATGATGGCGCGAATGAAGAACAGGCTGTCGATCCGCTATCGCGTGCCGATGCGGTGACGCTGCTGGGCGAGCGTGCGCTGCGCCCGTCGCGGATGACACCAGCCAGGGTGGTGATGGCGCAGGTTGTTGTGACGCTGCTGTCGGCCTTGGCCTGGGCGGTGTTCGCGCAGGAGCAGGCGGCGTCGGGCTGGTCGGCGTTCTTTGGCGGCACGGTGTGTTTCGTGCCGAGCGGTTTCTTCGCGCTGCGCCTGTGGATGTCGCGCGGGCAGCCGTCGGTCGGCGGCCTGGTGGCCGGCGAGGCGATCAAGGTCTTCGGCACCGTCGCACTGTTCGTGCTGGTGGTGGTGCTGTACCGCGATCTGCGCTGGGTACCGATGCTGGTCACGTTCCTGTTGGCGCTGAAGACATATTGGGTGGCACTCGCGATTCGCTGAGTGGATTCCTGAAGCGGTGGCCGGATGCAAGGGTCGGCTGCCGATTCAAATGAGGCACCCCTCCGGAATATCAAGAGGTTTCAGTTTCACGCGCGGCGGGCCCACGAAGGGGCCAGTGCCGCGTGAGCAAGGTTTGCCCAGAACAACGAGGCGGCTTGCCTGGCGGTGACCGGTCACGTGACCGAAGGCCATGCAAGACGCGTACCGGGCTTCCGCCAGAGCGGGGGCCAGTACCTATCCATTTCGCAATATACGGTTCGCAACGACATGTCAGCAGAAGCTACGCAAGGCGCAGGGCATACGCTCACACCCTCAGGCTATATCGCCGAACATTTGCAGAACTTGAATTCGATCGGCGGGAAGCAGCATTCCGTGGTCGATTTCAGTGTCATCAACTATGACACGGTGTTCTGGTCCGTCCTGTGCGGCGTGCTCGCACTCTCGTTCCTCTACGCCGCCGCGCGCCGCGTGACGCCTGGCGTGCCGGGCCGCTTCCAGGCCTTCGTGGAAATGATCGTCGAGATGGTGGACGACCAGGCCAAGGGCATCATCCACGGCGACCGCTCGTGGATCGCCCCGCTGGCACTGATGGTGTTCTGCTGGATCACCGTGATGAACGCGATCGACTTGATCCCCGTGGACTGGGTCACCGGCCTGAACCACCTGCTGGGCGTGTTCCACATCCACCTGCCGCACCACCGCGCCGTGGCCACTGCCGACCTGAACGGCACGCTGGGCATGTCCTGTGCCGTGCTGGTGCTGATGATCTACTACAGCTTCAAGATCAAGGGCGTGGGCGGCTTCATGCACGAGCTGTTCTCGGCCCCGTTCGGCGCCAAGTGGTACCTGGCCCCGTTCAACCTGATCCTGAACGTCATCGAATACCTGGCCAAGGCCGTCTCGCTCGGCATGCGGTTGTTCGGCAACATGTACGCCGGCGAACTGGTGTTCCTGCTGATCGCGCTGCTGGGTTCGATCTGGACGTTCAGCGGCGACCTGTCCGCGCTGGGCTTCGTCGGTCACGTGATTGCTGGCGCCGTCTGGGCCATCTTCCACATCCTGATCGTGCTKCTGCAGGCMTTCATYTTCATGATGCTGACGCTGGTGTACATCGGCCAGGCTCACGATCACCACTGATTTCAAGGTTTTTGGTTTTTTGGTTTTTTGGTTCTAAGTCTCTCTCAATTTAAAGGAGTCATCATGCAAGCATATCTCGCCAACATCCAGGGTCTGACCGCTATCGGCATCGGCATCATCATCGGTCTGGGCGCCATCGGTGCCTGCCTGGGTATCGCCCTGATGGGCGGTAAGTACATCGAGGCATGCGCACGTCAGCCCGAGCTGATGAACCCGCTGCAAACCAAGATGTTCCTGCTGGCTGGCCTGATCGACGCGGCATTCCTGATCGGCGTGGGTGTTGCAATGCTGTTCGCCTTCGCCAACCCGCTGCTGGCTGTCATTCAGTAAGTCTTTTCGGTCTGCATGATGCTGACGGGCGGCGCAGGCCTCAGTCCGATGGCCTGGCCGCCCTTGTGCATTTATCTGTAGTTTGATTACCGAAAGGAACACACCATGAATCTGAACGCAACGTTTTTTGCGCAGATGGTCGTGTTCTTCATCCTGTGGTGGGTTGTTGCCAAATTCATTTGGCCGCCGCTGGTGAAGGCGCTCGACGAACGCGCAAAGAAGATCGCCGATGGCCTCGCCGCTGCCGAAAAAGGCAAGGCCGAGCTCGAACTCGCTAACAAGCGTGTGGACCAGGCTATGGCCGAAGCCCGCACCGAGGGTGCTCAACGCGTCGCTGACGCCGAGAAGCGCGCCCAGCTGACGGCCGACGAGATCAAGCAGAACGCCCAGGCAGAAGCCGCACGCATCATCGCCCAGGCCAAGGCCGAGGCGGATCAGCAAGTGACCCGCGCTCGCGAACAGCTGCGCGACCAGGTCGCCACGCTGGCCGTGAAGGGCGCCGAGCAGATCCTCAAGCGTGAAGTGAACGCGCAGGTGCACGCCGACCTGCTCAATCAACTCAAGGCTGAGCTCTAATCATGGCTGAAACCGCAACCATTGCCCGTCCCTACGCCGAGGCGCTGTTCCGCGTCGCGAGCGAAGCCGGTGCAGGCAACCTGGGTGCATGGTCCGAACTGGTGTCGGAGATGGGGCAGGTTGCTGCCAATCCCGACATGAAGGCGCTTGCCGACGATCCGAACGTTTCCGCCCAGAAGCTGGCGGAAGTGTTCCAGTCGGTGCTGAAGAGCCCGGTCAACGACGAGGCACGCCGCTTCGTGAACCTGCTGGCGGAGAACCACCGCCTGACGGTGCTGCCGGAAATCGCCGAACAGTTCCATGCGCTCAAGAACGCCCGCGAGGGGTCGTCCGACGTCGAGATCACCAGCGCTTTCCCGCTGGAGACCTCGCAAGTCAACGAACTGGTCGCCGCACTCGAACGCAAGTTCGGCCGCAAGCTGTACGCACAGGTGGCGGTGGACCCGTCCCTGATCGGCGGCGTGAGCGTCAAGGTCGGCGACGAAGTGCTCGACACCTCCGTGCGCGCGCGCCTGGCCGCCATGCAAGCCGCGCTGACCGCCTGACCGCAACGGCCGACGGATTGAAGAATTAGGAGCATTGTGATGCAACTGAACCCCTCAGAAATCAGCGAGCTGATCAAGTCCCGCATCTCGGGTCTTGGCGCCGACGCTGAAGTGCGCAACACCGGCACGGTGATCTCCGTGACCGATGGTATCTGCCGCGTGCACGGCCTGTCCGGCGTGATGCAGGGCGAGATGCTGGAATTCCCCGGCAACACCTTTGGCCTGGCGCTGAACCTGGAGCGTGACTCCGTGGGCGCCGTGGTGCTGGGTGAGTACGAACACATTTCCGAAGGCGACACGGTGAAGTGCACCGGCCGCATTCTGGAAGTGCCGGTGGGACGCGAACTGCTGGGCCGCGTGGTGAACACGCTGGGCCAGCCGATCGACGGCAAGGGCCCGATCAACGCCAAGGAAACGGACGTGATCGAGAAGGTGGCCCCGGGCGTGATCGCACGTCAGTCGGTGAGCCAGCCGGTGCAGACCGGCCTGAAGTCGATCGACGCGATGGTGCCGATCGGCCGTGGCCAGCGCGAGCTGATCATTGGCGACCGCCAGACCGGCAAGACCGCCGTGGCTGTCGACGCCATCATCAACCAGAAGGGCAAGGGCGTCTTCTGCGTGTACGTGGCAATCGGCCAGAAGGCTTCGACGATCGCCAACGTGGTGCGCAAGCTGGAAGAGCACGGCGCGATGGAATACACCGTCGTCGTGGCCGCTGCCGCTTCGGACTCGGCCGCCATGCAGTACCTGGCCGCCTACGCCGGCTGCACGATGGGCGAGTACTTCCGCGACCGCGGCGAAGACGCACTGATCGTCTATGACGACCTGACCAAGCAAGCCTGGGCCTACCGCCAGGTGTCGCTGCTGCTGCGCCGCCCGCCGGGCCGCGAAGCCTACCCCGGCGACGTCTTCTACCTGCACTCGCGTCTGCTCGAGCGTGCTGCCCGCGTGAACGAAGACTACGTGTCGAAGTTCACCAACGGCGCCGTGACCGGCAAGACCGGCTCGCTGACCGCGCTGCCCGTGATCGAAACGCAGGCTGGCGACGTGTCCGCCTTCGTGCCGACCAACGTGATCTCGATCACCGACGGCCAGATCTTCCTGGAAACCGACCTGTTCAACGCCGGTATCCGCCCCGCTATCAACGCCGGTATCTCGGTGTCGCGCGTCGGTGGTGCTGCCCAGACCAAGGTCATCAAGAAGCTGTCCGGCGGTATCCGTACCGACCTGGCCCAGTACCGTGAACTGGCTGCGTTCGCGCAGTTCGCCTCGGACCTGGACGATGCCACCCGCAAGCAGCTGGAGCGCGGCCGCCGCGTGACGGAACTGCTGAAGCAGCCGCAGTACCAGCCGCTGCAAGTGTGGCAACTGGCCGCGTCGCTGTACGCCGCGAACAATGGCTTCCTGGACAACGTGGACGTGAAGGACATCCTGCCGTTCGAGAAGGGCCTCCACGACCACCTGAAGACCAAGTTCGCCGATCTCGTCAACCGCATCGAAGATACCAAGGATCTGTCGAAGGACGACGAGGCCGCACTGCGTGCCGCGATCGAGGATTTCAGGAAGTCCGCCGCGTTCTAACCGCGTAATTCCACGGATCGTGCCGCGCGCCCGGAGTAACGGTGGCGCGGCGCGAAACGAATGGAGAGGAAGATATGGCCGGAACGAAAGAGATTCGAACCAAGATCAAGAGCGTGCAGAACACGCGCAAGATCACCAAGGCGATGGAGATGGTCGCCGCGTCCAAGATGCGCAAGGCGCAGGAACGGATGCGGAATGCCCGCCCCTACGCCGAGAAAGTGCGGAATATCGCGGCGCACCTGGCTACGGCCAACCCCGAGTTCAAGCATCCGTTCATGCAGGCCCGCGATGTAAAGCGCGCTGGCATGATCGTGGTGACGACGGACAAGGGCCTGTGCGGCGGCATGAACACGAACGTGCTGCGCGCGGTGACCAACGAACTGAAGACCCTGCAGGGCCGCAACGTGGACGTACAAGCGACCGCGATCGGTACCAAGGGCATGCAGTTCCTGGGCCGCATTGGCGCCAAGGTGGTCTCGCATGTGGTGCACCTCGGTGACACCCCGCATCTGGAAAAGCTGATCGGCGCGATCAAGGTCCAGCTCGACGCATTCGCCAATGGCGAGGTCGACGTGGTGTACCTGGCGTACACCAAGTTCATCAATACGATGAAGCAGGAGCCGATGGTCGAGCAACTGCTGCCGCTGGCAGCCGACAAGCTCAGCCAGACCGAAGACGAAAAGCGTGCCTACTCGTGGGATTACATCTACGAGCCTGACGCCCAGACCGTGGTGGAAGAGCTGCTCGTCCGCTACGTCGAAGCGCTGGTGTACCAGGCCGTGGCCGAGAACATGGCGTCCGAGCAATCGGCGCGCATGGTGGCCATGAAGGCTGCTTCCGACAACGCCAAGAACGTGATCGGCGAACTGCAACTGGTCTACAACAAGACCCGTCAGGCAGCGATCACCAAGGAACTGTCGGAAATCGTCAGCGGTGCCGCTGCGGTCTAAGGCGTCAAGTATTCAAGCTATCGGAGATACGAAATGAGTATCGGAAATATTGTGCAGTGCATTGGCGCCGTGGTGGACATCGAGTTCCCGCGTGACGCAATGCCGAAGGTGTACGAGGCGCTCGTGCTGGAAGAATCCGGCGACTCGTCGTTTGCCGAGAAGGGCCTGACCTTCGAAGTGCAGCAGCAGCTGGGCGACGGCGTGGTGCGTACGATTGCCCTGGGCTCGTCCGACGGCCTGCGCCGCGGCATGCCGGTCAAGAGCACTGGCGCTGCCATCTCCGTGCCGGTTGGCCACGGTACGCTGGGCCGCATCATGGACGTGCTGGGTCGTCCCATCGACGAAGCCGGCCCGATCCAGGCTGACGAGCTGCGCGGCATCCACCAGAAGGCCCCGAAGTTCGACGAACTGTCGCCGTCGGTGGACCTGCTGGAAACCGGCATCAAGGTGATCGACCTGGTCTGCCCGTTCGCAAAGGGCGGTAAGGTTGGCCTGTTCGGCGGCGCCGGTGTGGGCAAGACCGTGAACATGATGGAGCTCATCAACAACATCGCCAAGCAGCACAGCGGTTTGTCGGTGTTCGCCGGCGTGGGCGAGCGTACCCGTGAAGGGAACGACTTCTACCACGAAATGAAGGACTCGAACGTGCTCGACAAGGTGGCCATGGTGTTCGGCCAGATGAACGAGCCGCCGGGCAACCGTCTGCGCGTGGCGCTGACCGGCCTGACGATGGCCGAGMRSTTCCGTGACGAAGGCCGYGACATCCTGTTCTTCGTGGACAACATCTACCGCTACACSCTGGCCGGTACCGAAGTGTCCGCACTGCTGGGCCGTATGCCTTCCGCCGTGGGCTACCAGCCGACGCTGGCCGAGGAAATGGGCAAGCTGCAGGAGCGCATCACGTCGACCAAGACTGGCTCGATCACGTCGATCCAGGCCGTGTACGTGCCTGCGGATGACTTGACCGACCCGTCGCCCGCCACGACCTTCCTGCACTTGGACTCGACCGTGGTGCTGTCGCGTGACATCGCAGCGCTGGGTATCTACCCGGCCGTTGACCCGCTCGACTCCACGTCGCGTCAGCTGGATCCGCAAGTCGTCGGCACGGAACACTACGAAGTGGCCCGCCGCGTACAGCAGACCCTGCAGCGCTACAAGGAACTGCGCGACATCATCGCGATTCTGGGCATGGACGAACTGTCGCCGGAAGACAAGCTGGCTGTGTCCCGCGCCCGTAAGATCCAACGTTTCCTGTCGCAGCCGTTCCACGTGGCCGAAGTGTTCACGGGTTCGCCGGGCAAGTACGTGCCGCTGAAGGAAACCATCCGTGGTTTCAAGATGCTGGTGGATGGCGAGTGCGATCACCTGCCGGAACAGGCGTTCTACATGGTCGGTTCGATCGACGAAGCCTTCGAGAAGGCCAAGAAGCTCCAGTAAGCGGTGTGTTTCGCCTTCATGCACCGTGGCAACTGCCGCGGCCCGCGTGGAGGCGAAAACTTGCTTCCTGGTATCGGGAAGCTAACGCTTTCAGGAGAAAGGATCTGATATGGCAACCATTCTTGTAGACGTCGTCAGCGCGGAAGCGTCGATCTTCTCCGGTCAGGCGAAGTTCGTGGCGTTGCCGGGCGAGACGGGTGAACTGGGTATTCTGCCGGGCCACACGCCGCTGATCACCCGCATCCAACCGGGTGCGGTGCGCATCGAGAAGGAAGACGGTAGCGAAGAGTTCGTGTTCGTTGCCGGCGGTATTCTCGAAGTCCAGCCGAAGCACGTAACTGTGCTGGCCGATACCGCCATCCGCGGTAGCGATCTGGACGAAGCCAAGGCGCAGGACGCCAAGCGTGCGGCCGAGGAACTGATGCAGAACCAGGGCAGCGACCTGGACCTGGCGCGCGCACAAAGCGAGCTGGCCGTGGCCGCTGCGCAGCTGGCTGCCATCGCCCGTCTGCGTCGTAAGAAGTAAGCAGTTAAGTAGGACTGGCGCACCTGTTGTTTTTTCGGTGCGCCATGGRAAAAGGCAGCCATGTGGCTGCCTTTTTTGTTCGACGGGCGCTATATTTTCCTGCCTGGACCACAAAAAAAAGCGCGCGGGCCGGGGAGGCTCCGCGCGGACGGGAAAATCCCTTCGAGGGGTCAATTCGAAGGAACGGGTTCGGTCCAGGATTTACTCACGAGCGCATCGGAGTCTTCTCTCCGCATCCTTGGCGAGGTCTCCGACATCACGTCCGGGGAAACTCAAGCCACGCGCCGATCGGTCTTTCCTGGTGCTCCGGATCGGCAAGTTCTGACTTGCTGGTCCGGAAAATCGGGATACTGCCAAGCAAACTCTTCAGGCTTTCTTCCGCATCCCCTTATTTTTCAATGCTTTACGGGTGGGGACACTTCACACCAGCGCTTCGGTGTGTCAATGCATTGTGGGGGAAACTTCTGGGGATGGCAGTAACAAAATGTATCGTTTTGCAAGTAGTTGAAAGCCCGGCGAGTAAGAAACCGGAGTTTTAGACGCTTTTATGCGCCGATCGGGGCCCAATCTGCACACGGATCGCCGCAGCCCCGGCAAGCCAATGTTAAGACATTTAAGCGCTAGGCTACTGAATGCATTAGGTTTTCTGCGAATGCATAATCCGTACTCCCCACTTTTGGGGGATAAAGAAAACTCCCGCTTTAAAACTGTGTTCGGTAGCGCCTCTAGCGTTACGATTCGATACGGTTCAAGCGCACCCTTCGCCGCTTTGTTTCCTTCGTCGCCCTCCGCCGGGCGATTACACTGGCGCCAGTTCAGATTTTCCACGACGCGCCATGGCCATCGACCCCCAGATTCTCGCCTATTACCAACGCATGGCCGAGCAATACGCCGGCCAGCCCGTACCCGTTGATGCGTCCGCGCGCCGCGCACGCTTCGACGAGGTGGCCGCGCAGTCGTTAATCGACGACCCGGCGGGCATGGCCGTTACCGACATCACGATCGAGACCGGCACGGCGTCGCTGCCTGTGCGCCTGTTCCGTCCTGCCGATGTGGAACGCCCACGCCTGATCGTCTATTTCCATGGCGGAGGCTGGGTGGTTGGCTCGCCGCGCACCCACCACACGGTGGCCGCCTTGCTGGCCGAAGACACGGGTTGCGTGGTGGCCAGCGTCGATTACCGGCTCGCGCCGGAACACGCTTTTCCTGCGCCGTGCGATGACGCGATCGGCGCCGTGCGCGCGCTGGCGGCAATGCGCGAGGCGCTCGACGTCGATCCGACCTTCCTCGCCGTGGCCGGCGACAGCGCGGGCGCGCACCTCGCCGCCGTGGCCGCCCGCGAGGTCAATGCCGCCGCCGGCGCCCCGGTCGTCAACGCGCAGCTGCTGATCTATCCGGTCACCGCACCGGTGCTGACCACGGAGAGCTACCGCGCCTTCGCCGACGGTCCGGGCCTGACGCGTGACGAGATGGCCTGGTTCTGGACCCAATTCATCGGCGCCGATGCCCTGGTGCGTGGCCCCGAGACCACCGACCCGCGCATCCATTTGATGGCCACCGCGCCCTCGCGGCTGCCGCCGGCCAGCGTGGTGCTGGTCGCCGCCAACGACGTATTGCGCGATGACGGCCTCGCTTACGCCGATTTTCTCGTGCGCCACGACGCCCCGGTCGTCACGATCGAGGCCAGCGGTATGACCCACGGCTTCGCGCGCCTGCAGCCGGACGCGCCGCGCGCCCGCGAGTGGATGCGCCGCGCCGCGCAAGCCTTCGTCGGCATCTTCGACGAGGCATGACACCTTTCCCGGACACCGTGTGGCGGCGGGCATCCCTTAGAATGGCGGTCTTGAGAGGATGACCATGACCGCATTGCAGAACGATACCTTCCTGCGCGCGCTGCGCCGGCAACCCACCGAGTACACGCCGCTGTGGCTGATGCGCCAGGCGGGCCGCTACCTCCCCGAATACAACGCCACGCGCGCCCGCGCCGGCAGCTTCCTCGGGCTGGCGAAGAATCCCTCCTATGCGACGGAAGTGACGCTTCAGCCGCTGGATCGCTACCCGCTCGACGCCGCGATCCTGTTCTCGGACATCCTCACCGTGCCGGACGCGATGGGCCTCGGCCTGTCGTTCGCCCAGGGCGAAGGTCCGCGTTTCGCGCACCCGCTGCGCACGGAAGGGGATGTGGCCAAGCTCGCCGTGCCGGACATGGCTTCCCTGCAATACGTTTTCGATGCCGTGAGCGAGATCCGCCGCGCGCTGATCCAGGACGGCCGCCAGCGCGTGCCGCTGATCGGCTTCTCGGGCAGCCCGTGGACGCTGGCCTGCTATATGGTCGAAGGCGGCGGCTCGGACGACTTCCGCACGGTCAAGGCGATGATGTACGGCCGCCCGGACCTGATGCATCGCATCCTCGACATCAACGCCCAGGCGGTGTCGGCCTACCTGAACGCCCAGATC
The DNA here is from genome assembly GCF_056395265.1 of Cupriavidus sp. 10L43_2. NCBI lineage: Bacteria > Pseudomonadati > Pseudomonadota > Betaproteobacteria > Burkholderiales > Burkholderiaceae > Cupriavidus > Cupriavidus sp. 10L43_2. The sequence continues at coordinate 130,985 of NZ_JBFTJE010000015.1, read as the reverse complement.
GAAGCAGGCGCCCAGGCCGTCATGGTGTTCGATACCTGGGGCGGCGCGCTGGCCGACGGCATGTACCAGCGCTTCTCGCTCGAATACATGCGCCGCGTGCTGGCCGGCCTCAAGCGCGAGCACGAGGGCCAGCAAATCCCGGCGATTGTCTTCACGAAGGGCGGCGGCCACTGGCTCGAGCAGATCGCCGAGATCGGCCCGGATGCCATCGGCCTCGATTGGACCGTGAACCTCGCCCAGGCCCGTCGCCGCACGGGCGGCCAGGTGGCGTTGCAGGGCAATATCGATCCGACGGTGCTGTTCGCGCCCGAAGCCGCCATTCGTGAGCAGGTGCGTGGCGTACTCGACACCTACGGGGCAGGCGGTGGCAGCGACGGCCACGTGTTCAACCTCGGCCACGGCATCTCGCAGTTCACGCCGCCCGAGAGTGTTTCCGTGCTGGTGGACGAAGTGCATCGTTACAGTCGCACCCTGCGCGGCGCGCGCTAACACAGGCTCCCGGCCGTTTGAAATACCCCGCGTCGCAGCGACGCGGGCCCGTGCGCCGGCCTTGTGCACGGGGAGGCTCACGGCAAGGGCTGTCAAGTAAACTATTTTTTGATTTGTCTCCAAAAAGGTGCCGATGGGTCGTTGTCAAGGCTTGACTTATGCACACTGATAGGTTTGCGGCAGTGCACGAGCGGGTTACCCCTTAACTCAGTTGGGGGGTCTTCGCAAGTCCTTGATTCATAAGACTTTGAATCTTCTTCAAGCGAGCCCGCGACAGCGATGGAACCTTGGATTCAAGCGCCTTCCGGGGAAGATGGAGCGACTTTTCAACAAAGTTATCCACAGGCACTTCGGGGGAAGTGGAAAACCATCCATGGATCATCGACTTAGGGTCACATTTGAAGTTTTACTTTAAGTTGATGTTGCGCCGCACACAGACTTTTCTCATGGTGTCGACCATGCGTCGCATGCACAACGATTGCGCATCTGGACTGCACCAGTCGGGGGTCCGTCGATGACCGCCCTGGCGCTCCACGTCGCGCAAACATCACAGACATTGGAAGCCGATCCCGCCCCGGCACCAGCGCCGATCGTGCGCGTTGCGCTCGATACGCCCGCTGACGATTGCTTCGACTACGTCGCCGCGCACGATGTGGCGCCGGGTGACCTTGTCGTGGTGCCATTCGGCCGCCGCAGCATGGTCGGCGTGGCCGTGGAGATGGCCGACAGCAGCGATGTGCCTGCAGACCGCCTGCGCCCGGTGGAGCGCCATATCGGTTGGATGCCCCCGGTGAATGCCGAATGGATGGCGCTGGCGCGTTTCGCGGCGCGCTATTACCACCGGCGGCTGGGCGAGGTCATGCTGCCCGCGCTGCCGCCTTCCCTGCGCGAGGCCGAGACGTGGGACCGCCTCGGCCAGCGCGCCCAAAGCACGCAGTACCGGGTACGCGACGGGCAGGGCGACGCCTTGCTCGCCGCCGTGCCCACGCGCGCCCGCACCGCCCACGCGCTGGCTGCCGCCCTGGCCGCAACGCCGGACTGGATCGGCCTGACCGACGCCCGCGCGCTCTGCACCGCCGCCCCGGCCCGGCTGGTCGAATGGGAGGCCGCCGGCTGGATCGAATCGTCCATTGCGGCCCGCAGGCTGCTCGATATTGCGCCAGACCAGCCGCCCTCCGTCGCCCCCCCCCTTCACGACGAGCAGCGGCAGGCCGTGGACGCCATCGCCAGCGCCGAAGGCTTCGCGCCGTTCCTGCTGCATGGCGTGACTGGCAGCGGCAAGACCGAGGTCTACCTGCACGCCATGGCGAGCCTGCTGGCCGCCGACCCCGACGCGCAGATCCTGATGCTCGTGCCTGAGATTAATCTCACGCCGCAGCTCCAGGCCCGCATCGCCGCCCGCTTCCCGCACGAGCCGCTGGCCGTCCTCCATAGCGGACTGGCGGACCAGGAGCGCAGCCTGCAATGGCTGGCCGCCCATCGCGGCGAGGCGCGCATCGTACTGGGTACGCGGATGGCCGTGCTGGCGTCGATGCCGCATCTGCGGCTGATCGTTGTCGATGAAGAGCACGATACGTCCTACAAGCAGCAGGAGGGGTTGCGCTACTCGGCGCGCGATCTGGCCGTCTGGCGCGCCAACCAGTTGAAGATTGGCATCGTGCTGGGTTCCGCCACGCCGTCGATGGAGACCTGGCATCGGGCGGAGCAGGGCGCCTACCGCAAGCTCGTGCTGCGCGAGCGCGCCCAGGCAGACGCCGCGCTGCCCACGGTGCGGCTGATCGACCTGAACCATGAACGGCAGCGTCAGCGCCATCTGTTCGAAGGGCTGTCCGTGCCGCTGCTGGACGCCATCCAGCAACGGCTGGAACGCGGCCAGCAAAGCCTGCTGTTTCTGAACCGGCGCGGCTATGCGCCGGTGCTGGCCTGCGATAGCTGTGGCTGGCTCTCCGGCTGCCCGCGTTGCTCGGCGTACCTCGTGCTGCACCGGCCGGAGCGCCGGCTGCGCTGCCACCACTGCGGGCTGGAATCGCCGGTGCCGCATCACTGCCCCGACTGCGGGAATGTCGACATTGCGCCACTTGGGCGCGGAACCCAGCGCATTGAGGAGGCCCTCGCCACGCGCTTCCCGGACGCCCGCATCGCCCGGATCGACGCCGATTCCACGCGCCGCAAGGGCACCGCGCAGGCGATGTTCGACGAAGTCCACGCGGGCGAGGTCGATATCCTGGTTGGCACGCAGATGGTGGCCAAGGGCCACGACTTCCAGCGCGTGACGCTGGTCGGCATCGTCCATCCGGACGCCGCGATGTTCAGTCACGACTTCCGCGCCGCCGAGCACCTGTTCGCGTCGCTGATGCAGGTCTCCGGCCGCGCGGGCCGGGCCGGGCTGCCGGGCGAAGTCCTGATCCAGACCCGTTACCCGGACGCCCCGGCGTTGCAGGCGCTGGTCCGGCATGACTATGATGGATTTGCCGCCAGCCAACTGCGCGAGCGCCGTCAGGCCGGCCTGCCGCCGTTCGCGTACCAGGTGCTGGTCACGGCCGAGCACGGCCAGCTCGAACGGGCGCTGGCCTTCCTCCAGGCCGCGCGCGAACGGGCCGATGCCTGTGCGCTGGCGCCAGAGGTGCAACTCCACGACCCGGTGCCGATGTCGATGGTGCGCATCTTCAACAAGGAGCGGGCGCAGATGCTGGTGGAAGCGAGCGCGCGCCCGGTTTTACAACGGTTTGTGAGCGAGTGGGTGCAAACATTTGGCGAGGTCGGCAGCGCCGTGAAGGGGGTGCGCTGGCAGCTGGAGATCGACCCGCTGCGGATCTAGACGGCGTGCAAAGTGTTGTAGTGGTGCAACCGTCGCCCCCCTTCGCAGGCTAAGGGGTTGCACTAGGTTGCACCTCGCAATTTTCCGAGGGTAATATCGCGGCAGCCCTGAAGCGGCCGGGGCTCGCGTGCGCACCGCGCGCGGACCGCGTGGCCGCTTCCCCCCGCTTTTCGGAGAACTGCTCGCATGGCCACCACCACCCTCGGCGTCAAGCTCGACGACGCCTCGCGCGACCGCCTCAAACGCGTTGCCCAATCGATCGACCGTACCCCGCACTGGCTGATCAAGCAGGCGATCTTCACGTATCTGGAGCAGGTCGAACGCGGCCATCTGCCGCACGAAGGCGGGTTCAGCGCCGGCGCAGACGCCGAGGGCGGTGACACCGAGGTGCAACCGGGCGATGCCGCCCCGCAGCCGTTCCTCGAATTCGCCCAGAGCATCCAGCCGCAGTCCGTGCTGCGCGCCGCGATTACCTCGGCCTATCGTCGCCCGGAAACCGATTGCGTACCGGTGCTGCTGGAACAGGCCCGCCTGCCGCAGCAACAGGCCGACGCCGCGATCAAGATGGCCAAGACGCTGGCCCAGCGCCTGCGCGAGCAGAAGGTGGGCACCGGCCGCGAAGGCTTGGTGCAGGGCCTGATTCAGGAATTCTCGCTGTCGTCGCAGGAAGGCGTGGCGCTGATGTGCCTGGCCGAAGCGCTGCTGCGCATTCCCGACAAGGCCACGCGTGATGCGCTGATCCGCGACAAGATCAGCGGCGCCAACTGGCAGTCGCACCTGGGCCAGAGCCCGTCCCTGTTCGTCAACGCCGCCACCTGGGGCCTGCTGCTGACCGGCAAGCTGGTGGCCACGCATACGGAGTCCGGGCTGTCGAAGGCGCTGACGCGCATCATCGGCAAGGGCGGCGAGCCACTGATCCGCAAGGGCGTGGACATGGCCATGCGCCTGATGGGCGAGCAGTTCGTGACCGGCGAGACCATCTCGGAGGCGCTCGCCAACGCCCGGAAATACGAGGCCGAAGGCTTCCGCTACTCGTACGACATGCTCGGCGAAGCCGCCATGACCGAGGCCGATGCCCAGCGCTACCTGGCCTCCTACGAGCAGGCCATCCACGCCATCGGCCAGGCCTCGCGCGGCCGGGGCATCTACGAGGGCCCGGGCATCTCGATCAAGCTGTCCGCGCTGCATCCGCGCTATAGCCGCGCTCAGCACGAGCGCGTGATCTCGGAACTCTACGGCCGCCTGAAGTCCCTGACGATGCTGGCGCGCCAGTACGACATCGGCATCAATATCGATGCGGAGGAGGCCGACCGCCTCGAAATCTCGCTCGACCTGCTCGAACGCCTCTGCTTCGAACCCGATCTGGCCGGCTGGAACGGCATCGGCTTCGTGGTGCAGGGCTACCAGAAGCGCTGCCCGTTCGTGATCGACTATGTGATCGACCTGGCGCGGCGCAGCCGGCACCGCCTGATGATCCGCCTGGTCAAGGGCGCCTATTGGGATAGCGAGATCAAGCGCGGGCAGGTCGATGGCCTGGAGGGCTACCCGGTCTATACGCGCAAGGTTTATACCGATGTGTCGTACATCGCGTGCGCGCGCAAGCTGCTGTCCGTGCCCGATGCGATCTATCCCCAGTTCGCCACGCACAACGCGCACACGCTTTCGGCGATCTACCAGATTGCCGGCCAGAACTACTACCCCGGCCAGTACGAGTTCCAGTGCCTGCACGGCATGGGCGAGCCGCTGTACGACCAGGTGGTGGGCCCCCTCGCCGAGGGCAAGTTCAACCGGCCTTGCCGGATCTACGCGCCGGTGGGCACGCATGAGACGCTGCTGGCCTATCTGGTGCGCCGCCTGCTCGAAAATGGCGCAAATACGTCGTTCGTGAACCGCATTGCCGACGACACCATCGCCCTCGACGAACTGGTGGCCGACCCGGTCGCCGTGGTCGAGCAGATGCACAAGACCGAAGGCACGCTCGGCCTGCCCCACCCGCGCATCCCGCATCCGCGCGCGCTGTATGGCAAGTCGCGCGCCAATTCGATCGGTATCGATCTGTCGAACGAGCATCGGCTGGCGTCGTTGTCGTCGGCGCTGCTGGCCGGCACCAGCGACACCGTGCGTGCCGAGCCGCTGCTGGGCGGCGATGTGTCGCGCGCCGACGCCGTGTTCGCCCCGGTGCTGAACCCGGCCGACCACCGCGACGTGGTGGGCCACGTCAGCGAAGCCACGCCCGATGAGATCGAGGCCGCGCTGGCCGCCGCCGTCAACGTGGCGCCGATCTGGCAGGCCACGCCGCCCGAGGTGCGCGCCGCCGCCCTGGAGCGTGCCGCCGATCTGATGGAAGCGCAGATGCAGTCGCTGATGGGCACCATCATGCGCGAGGCCGGCAAGACCTTCTCGAACGCGATTGCCGAAGTGCGCGAGGCCGTCGACTTCCTGCGCTACTACGCGGTGCAGGTGCGGGACGGCTTCTCGAACGATACCCATCGCCCGCTAGGCCCGGTGGTCTGTATCAGCCCGTGGAACTTCCCGCTGGCGATCTTCACCGGCCAGGTGGCCGCCGCGCTGGCCGCCGGCAACCCGGTGCTGGCCAAGCCGGCCGAGCAGACCCCGCTGATCGCCGCCCAGGCCGTGCGCCTGCTGCGCGAGGCCGGCGTGCCGGCTGGTGCCGTGCAACTGCTGCCGGGCCGCGGCGAGACCGTAGGCGCCATGCTGGTGGGCGATGCCCGCGTCAAGGGCGTGATGTTCACCGGCTCCACCGAGGTGGCGCGCCTGCTGCAACGCAACGTCGCCGGCCGCCTGGACGCCGCGGGCCGTCCGATTCCGCTTATCGCAGAGACCGGCGGCCAGAACGCGATGATCGTGGATTCGTCCGCGCTGGCCGAGCAGGTGGTGGCGGACGTGGTGTCCTCCGCCTTCGACTCGGCGGGCCAGCGCTGCTCCGCGCTGCGCGTGCTGTGCCTGCAGGAAGACGTGGCCGACCGCATCCTGGAAATGCTCAAGGGCGCGATGGGCGAGCTGACGCTGGCCAACCCGGACCGCCTCTCGACCGACGTCGGCCCGGTGATCGACGACGAAGCGCGTACCGGCATCGTCCGCCATATCGAGGCGATGCGCGCCAAGGGCCGCCGCGTGCACCAGGCCGATCCGGGCGCCGCGCAGTCCGCCGCCTGCCGCCACGGCACCTTCGTGCCGCCCACGCTGATCGAGCTGGAAAGCCTTGAAGAACTGCAACGCGAGGTCTTCGGCCCGGTGCTGCACGTGGTGCGCTACCCGCGCGCCGCGCTCGACACGATGATCGACCAGATCAACGGCACCGGCTACGGCCTGACGCTGGGCATCCATACGCGGATCGACGAAACCATCGCCCGCATCGTGGATCGTGCCCATGTGGGCAACCTGTACGTGAATCGCAACATTGTGGGTGCAGTGGTCGGCGTGCAGCCGTTTGGTGGCGAGGGCCTGTCCGGCACCGGCCCCAAGGCGGGCGGCCCGCTCTACCTGCACCGGCTGCTGTCGGTGTGCCCGCAGGACGCCGTGGCGCGTACCGTGCGCGGCGCCGATACCAATGGCGGGGCACAGGTCGCGCCGGTCTCGTCCGGCCTGGCCGCGCTGAAGGCGTGGGCGCAGGGCTCGCAACCCGAACTGGCCGCCGCCTGCGACCGCTTTGCCGAGGCGAGCCCGTCCGGCCTGGCCGTGACGCTGCCCGGCCCCACCGGCGAGCGCAATACCTACTCGCTGCTGCCGCGCGAGCGGGTACTGTGCCTGGCCCAGCAAGAGGCCGACCTGCTCACCCAACTGGCCGCCGTCCTGGCCGTGGGCGCCCAGGCGTTGTGGCCAGACACCACTGCAAACAAGGGCTTGCTGTCGCGCCTGCCCCAGGCAGTACAATCGCGCGTCCGCCTGGCCGCCAACTGGCAAGATGCGCAGGCCGCGGACGCCGCTTTCGACGCGGTGCTGCACCACGGCGATTCCGACCAGCTGCGTACCGTCTGCGAACAGGTGGCCCAGCGGCACGGTCCCATCGTCGGCGTGCAGGGGTTGGCTCACGGTGAACCGAATGTCGCGCTGGAGCGTTTGTTGATCGAGCGTTCGCTGTCCGTCAACACGGCGGCTGCGGGCGGCAATGCAAGTCTGATGACGATCGGCTAAGTATTAAGCAAGTCCTTAGTTGATCGGTTGTCGATGCGTGCGGTGGGGGCCGGCGATCCCGACCCCGCCGCGCAACCGAGGAACGGAGCGGTGCTGCCAACGCCGGTCCGTGATGCGCGCCGGAGGCCGGCCGCGCAGCTACAACACGGCACCCTAAGCACCCAATGGGACCCAAGGAGAACTGATGAGCTCGACATTCCAAAAAACGGCCATGACCGTTGCCATGGCCGTTGCAGGCCTGACCGCCGCGCAGGCTGCCTTCGCCCAGGCGCAGGAAATCAAGCTGGGCTTCGCCGCCCCGATGACCGGCGGCCAGGCGCAGTACGGCAAGGACATGCAGAACGGCGTGGTCCTCGCCATCGAGGACATGAACGCCACCAAGCCGAAGATCGGCGGCAAGGATGTCAAGTTCGTGCTGGTCTCCGAAGATGACCAGGCAGATCCCAAGACGGGTTCCGTGGTCGCCCAGAAGCTGGTGGACTCCGGCATCCAGGGCATGCTCGGCCACTTCAACTCGGGCACCAGCATCCCGGCGTCGATGGTCTACAACCGCGCCGGCATTCCCCAGATCGCCATGGCCACGGCTCCGGAGTACACGCGCCAGGGCTTCAAGACCACGTTCCGCATGATGACGTCCGACACCCAGCAGGGTTCGGTGATCGGCGCCTTCGTGGTGAAGAAGCTGGGTGCCAAGAACATCGCCATCGTCGATGACCGCACCGCCTACGGCCAGGGTCTGGCTGACGAGTTCGAGAAGGCCGCCAAGGCCGCTGGCGGCAAGATCGTGCGCCGCGAGTTCACCAACGACAAGGCGGTGGACTTCAAGGCCGTGCTGACCAACCTGAAGCGCAGCAACCCGGACGTGATCTTCTACGGCGGCGCCGAGACCCAATCGGCCCCGATGGCCAAGCAGGTCAAGGAACTGGGCCTGAAGGCACCCCTGGTGTCGGGCGAAATGTCGAAGACCGACAACTTCCTGAAGCTGGCTGGCCCGGCTGCCGATGGCACGGTGGTGTCGCTGGCCGGCCTGCCGCTGGACCAGATGCCCGGCGGCTCCGCGTACGAGAAGAAGTACGAAAAGCGCTTCGGCAGCAAGGTGCAGACCTACTCGCCGTACGCCTATGACGGCGCCACCGCCATGATGACGGCGATGATCAAGGCCGGCTCGGCCGACCCGGCGCGTTACCTTCCAGTGCTGGCCGCCACCAACATGCAGGGCGTGACCACCAAGACGCTGGCCTATGACGCCCGCGGTGACCTGAAGGACGGCGGCATCACCGTCTACAAGGTCGCGGACGGCAAGTGGACCGTGCTGGAAACGGTCGGCGGCAAGTAAGCCCTGACCGCGCAAGACACAAGGCCGCCGGCTGGCTTTCCTCCGGCCGGCGCGTCTGCCGGACTGACGCCACCCCCCGGGGTGGCGTTTTTTATGCCAAAGCGGATGGGTTTCCCACGCTGTTCTTCCCATGGTCTTTCTCGGCGTTGGCGCATAATCGCGCTTTTGCATACTTTTTCCATAGGAGCCGTCCGTGCAGGAAGTCAGTTATGAGCACGCGATTGCGCTAGCCAACGCCGGGCGCCACGCCGAGGCGCTACAGATCGCCGACCAGCTTTGCGAGGCCCATCCCGAGGTGGTCGACTATGCCGCGCTGCAGGCGCAACTGCATGCGGACCAGGACGATGTGCCCGGCGCGCTGGCTGCGCTGGAAGCCGCCATGGCCCGTCTGCCCGAGCTGTCGCTGGCACCGGTGCACCGCTGGGCGTCGCGCGGCGCGCTCGCCCATCTCTACGGCACGCTGCTGATGCGCCAGGGACAGGACGCCGAGGCGCTGCCCTGGCTACACGAGGCCGCGCGCCGCAACGGGCTGGCCTCGGGCGAGTGGGCCGCGCATTTCTACGCCGGCTTTGTCGCCTTCCGGCTCAACGATTTCGCCCGCGCGGGCCGCTACTGGCACGATCTGCTGTATCGCGCGCCGGACCTGGGCGCCGCCGACATCCTGCCGCTGGTGCAGGACTACGTAGACCGCGCCGACGCCGCCAGCCAGCTTGGCGAGCCGCTGATGCGCATCTGCCTGGCCCGCATCGCGCTCGATTCCCCCGAATTGCTCGACCTGACGCCGGAAGCCGGCGACGCCATGGCGGGCATGGAGGCCGAGCGCGTGCTGGCCGAGCACCCCGATCACCCCGAGGCGCGCCGCCTGCGCGCCCCGCTGCGGCTGGGCAGCGACCGCGCCGGTGCGCTGGACGACCTGGCCACCTACCTGCGCCAGCGGCCGGACCCGCAGGCGCAGGTACGCGACCTGACCTGGCGCTATCAATCTGCCGACGCAGCGCCGGGTACGCCCCCGGCGTGGCAGGGTTTCGCGATGACCGCCGATGCCGACGACGGCGCTGCCTACTTCCACGCCGCCACGGCGCTGGGGGCCTTCATCGACGAGGTGCCGGCGTCCGAGGCGACCCTGAAGCCGATGCTCGAGGCCACCTGCCGCAAGGGGCTGGAGCGCTTCGAAGCCTACTTTTCCACAGGCGAGGGCGATGCCGACGGCCACGGCGGCAACGCCGACCCGCACCTGTACTCGCTGCTGTGCCGGCTGACGGCGCGCCTGCTGCCGGCCGATGCCGTCCATGTCGAGGAAAAGGTGGCGCTGCACCGCAAGGGCATGGCCGCGAGCGATTTCATCGACCATTGGATCGACCTGCTCGACGCTCACGCGTCGGCGGGCCAGCACAAGCAGGTGGTGGAGCTGGCCGGCGAGGTGCTGAACCGCTACCCGGTGGAGCGCAATCCGGCCGATGTCACGTGGGCGTTCAGCCGGCTCGTGGCCGCCTGGCGCGCGCTGGGCGGGCGCGATGCCACCGAGTCCGCCCGCGCTGCCATCACCCATATGGACGCCCGGCTGGACGCGCTGCCCGTGGAGGCCCGCACCGCCGGCGCCCACGCCATGGCGCACGCGCGCGCCCACTATGCGGCGTTGCTGCAGGCGGGCATGGCAGCGATGGACGAGCACGACAAGATCGACGCCCTGGGCGAGCTCGAAGCCCTGCAACGCCGCTCCTTGCTGGTGGAGGACGCGTGGCTGTTCAATCACTTCGGCCAGATCTGGCACGAACTGGCCGAGCCGGCCCGCGCGCTGCCGTTGTTCGAGCGGGCGGTGTCGCTGACCGAGGGCGATCCGGCCGACCAGGCCGCGCCCCGCGCCCAGCGAGCCCGGCTGCTGACGGAGATGGAGCAGTTTCCGGAAGCGCTGACCGACTTCCAGCTCGCCTTTGCCGCCCGTGCCGACTGGGACGCCGAAACGTGGCTGCACGCCGTGCTGGCGGCGCTGGGCATGGGCCAGCGCGAGACGGCGCTGGGCTGGTTCGAGCGCGCCCGCACGCTCGGCGCGGACAAGGGCCGCACCCGTCCGCTGTACGCCAAGGCCGAGGCCGGCCTGAAGGCCACCCGTCCGAAGTGGAAGGTGTGGGGCGTGTAACTTCGGAACGGCTCGCGGGGGCTCCGGGCGCTGAAACAGGTCCGGAAAACCGTCCCCGATTCTGATTCTTGAAAGACCTACAAAACGCCATCGACGACGATGGCGTTTTTTATTGGAATTTGCTGTAAGTTGCCGGCGTCTTCCACGTAGGGTCGGACAAAGCCCGACACTGCAACCCAAGTGCTTCCGTTACCATGTCGGCCATGAACGGATTGAGCCAACTTTTCCCGACCCTGCCGCTGGCACCGGGCGGCCTGTTCTGGGTGGGTCTCGCGCTGGTGGGCGCGGGCCTGGCCGGAGAGGTCTGCCGCCGCTGGCTGGGCCTGCCGCGCATCGTCGGCTACGCGGTGGTGGGGCTGTTCGCCGGCATGCTCGGCCGCAGCATCGTCGACGACAACATGATCCTGCAGACGCGGGTGCTGATCGACATGGCGCTGGCCCTGGCCCTCTTCGAACTCGGGCACCGGCTGTCGCTGTCGTGGCTGCGCGCCAACCGCTGGCTATTGTTTACCAGCGCGGCCGAAAGCCTGCTGACCTGGGGGCTGGTCTCCACGGTGCTCCAGTGGCTCGGGGCGTCGCCGGGCGTGGCGATCCTGGCCGGAGGCATCGCGGTCAGCACCTCGCCCACCATCGTGCTCCAGCTCAAGAACGAGTTGCGCGCCGAGGGGCAGGTCACGGAACGGCTGATGGCCATGGCGGCGCTGAACAGCATCTACGCGGCGGCCATCGTCCAGGTGGCCACGGGTTGGCTCCATTCCGAATACGGCAATATTGGCGCGGCGCTGCTGCATCCGCTCTACCTGCTGGTGGGCTCGTGCCTGCTGGCGTGGGTGGTCGGCAAGCTCGGGCACGCGCTGTACGCGCGCATGTCCGCGGACGATCACTACAGCTTCCTGGTGCTGGTGGGGCTGGTCCTGTTCACGCTGGCGCTGACGCGCGTCCTAAAATTGTCCATGCCGCTGACGCTGATGCTGGCGGGCGTGGTCTTCAAGCACCAGGACCGCCAGCCGCACGTGTGGCCAGCGCACTTCGGCAGCGCCGGGAGCCTGCTGATCATCGTGATGGTAGTGTCGCTGGGCCTGCCGCTGACGGCGCACGACTGGGTAGTCGGCGGCACGCTGGCCGTGGCGCTGGTGGTGATGCGCCATGTGGCGAAGCTGGCCGGCGTGGTGTCGCTCGGTTCGTTCTCGGGCCTGAGCCTGCGCCAGTGCATGGCGTTGGGGCTGGCGCTGGCGCCGATGTCGGGGCTGGCCTACCTGCTGATGAACGACGTGGCGCGCCTGTACCCGAGCACCGGCGGACCGCTGGCATCGATCATCCTGTGTGCGCTGGCCATCGAACAGCTGCTGGGGCCGGTCATCGCGTCCTGGGCGCTGCGCTATGCTGGCGAGGCGCGTGACAATGGAGGAGGGCGCTGATGTCGCTCGAACCGTTCAAGCATTCCGAGGCGCTGACGTTCGGCGTGGAGCTGGAACTCCAGCTTGTGAACCGTCATGACTATGACCTCGCGCCCTTCGCGCCGGACCTGCTGCGTGCGGTCAAGGGCGCCCAGCACGCGGGCGACATCAAGCCCGAGATCAGTCCGTCGATGATCGAGATCAGCACCGGCATCTGCCGCGACTACGCGCAGGCGCTGGAGGAACTGACGGTCATGCGCGACCTGATGACGCGCGCCTCCCGCTCGCTGAACCTGGGCATCTGCGGCGGCGGCACCCATCCGTTCCAGCAGTGGTCGGACCGGACCATCTCCGATTCGCCGCGCTACCAGTACATTTCCGAGCTGTATGGCTATCTCGCCAAGCAGTTCACGGTGTTCGGCCAGCACGTCCATATCGGCTGCCCGAGCGCGGACGAGTCGCTGTTCCTGCTCCACGCCATCGGCCGCTACGTGCCGCACTTCATCGCGCTGGCGGCGTCGTCGCCGTACGTGCAGGGGGTGGATACCGGCTTTGCCTCGGCGCGCCTGAACTCGGTGGCGGCCTTCCCGATGAGCGGCCGCGCACCGCATGTGCTGACGTGGGACGCCTTCACCGCCTACTTCAACAAGATGCGCAACACGGGCGTGATCGAGAGCATGAAGGACTTCTATTGGGATATCCGTCCCAAGCCGGAGTTCGGCACGATCGAGGTGCGCGTGATGGACACCCCGCTGACCGTGGAGCGCGCCTGCGACATCGCGGCGTACATCCAGGCGCTGGCGCGCTACCTGCTGCTGTCACGGCCGTTCATGCCGCAGGAAGACGACTACCTGGTGTACACCTTCAACCGCTTCCAGGCGTGCCGCTTCGGGCTGGAGGGCGAGTACGTGCATCCGAACGAACTGACGCGGATGCCGATCTCGGATCATATTTTGTCGATTTGCGACGCGCTGGTGCCGCACGCGGAGGCGCTGGGGTCGCTGAAGGCGCTAGAAAATATCCGCGCGCTGGCTTCGAGCCGTGACAACGACGCGCACTGGGTGCGCACCGTCGATGCCGATGCGCACAGCCTGCGCGAGACGGTGCGGCGTACCTGCGAGCGGTGGGAGGCCTGACGCCGACGGCGGGCCGGGGTGACTGCACCGCTTATTGAACGGTATAGCCCTTGCCACCCATGCAAGCCTTCCACGCCTGGTAGTAGCTGCCCATCGCCTGTTGCTGGCTCGCGGCGTTCTGTTCGTTCGCCGCCTGCACGTTACGGCGTTCCTGCCGGTTCCGCGAGCCGCCCGCCATGGTCCCGACGGCGGCTCCGGCCGCCGCACCCTTGCCGGCATCGCCCGCAACTGCGCCAATCACGGCGCCGCCCGCTGCCCCGCGCGCCGCGCCTTGCACGCGCTGGCCGCCCTGGGCCTGCTGGGGCGGCGGGGCCTGGGCCACCACTGCGGGGTCTATCCCGGTTTGTTGTTTGGCCCAGCTGTAGCACTCCCCGTCATCCTTGGATTGCTGCTGCGCGGACTGGCCCTTGGCCGGATAAGCCACCGGTTTCGACTGTGCCTGCACGCCGGCTGCGGCCAACGCGATTGCCGCGCCGAGCACCATCCCCCATCGCTTGCTGTGATGCATGATGTACCTCCTCCGGCGGGGCCATGTGCCCGCGTGTGCGGTCTCAGTATTGCAGCGCAGGGGGCGAAGTCAAATGAATTCCTTCGTGCCGCGTATTAGGCGTTTGCAGGGGTCAGGTCGGATACACCGGCTCGCATCGGATCTCGGATTTCACCGAATTGGCGATGAAGCAGGCGTCGTGCGCGGCGTGGTGCAGCTGATCGATGTCGGCGCGGGTCGGCAGGCGCTCGCCCGAGAACGTAACGTCGGGACGCAGCGTCACCACGGTCACCGCCATGCGGCCTTCGGCGGTCTTGGCCAGCGTGCCCACGGACTTGTCCACATAGCGATCGACCACGAAGCGCTGCTTGGCGGCCAGCGCCAGGAACCACAGCATGTGGCAGGCCGAAATCGACGCGATCAGCATTTCCTCGGGATCCACCGCGCTGGCATCGGACATCGGCGGCGGCACCACGTGTGGCGACGCCGAGCCCGGCACTTCCGCGCCGCCGTCGAACCGCAGCACATGCTTGCGGCTGTAGCGGTTGCTCACGAAATCCTGATCGCCGCGCTCCCACGCGATCTCGGCACTGTGCTCGGCCATGCTGGTCACTCCGGGTAGTAGAAGAACGAAAAATCAGATGCCGTGCGGCACGCTTTCCCCATCTCGCCCGGTCACGAGCCCCAGGCGCTGGTTCGCCGGCACGGCGATATCGATCAGCTTGGGGCGGGGCAGGTTGAGGTTGCGCATCATGACGATGAACTCGTCGCGCGAGCGCCCCGCCACGCGGCTGTTGTGGGCGCGCTCATGGCCGATGGTCGACTGGGTGTGGCCCTTGTAGTCGTGGGCGGGGTAGACCAGCGTGTCGTCGGGCAGGCGGAAGAGCTTCTCGGTGAGGCTGTCGAACAGCGTGCCGGCGTCGCCGGACTGGAAATCGGTGCGCCCGCAGCCGTCGATCAGCAGCGCATCACCGGTGAAGATGCGGCGCACCACGCCGTCCGGCGTGGCTTCCTCCCAGAGGTAGCTCATGCTGCCGGCGGTGTGGCCGGGGGTGTGGATCGCGCGAAGCACCTGCTTGCCGAAGCTGACGGTGTCACCGTCGATCAGTTGTTTCAGCGCAGGCTTGATGTCGCAGCCGGACGGCGCGGCGGTGTTGGCGCCAGTCTGCAGGGCGAGTTGCCCGGCGGAGGTGATGTGGTCGGCGTGCGCGTGGGTCTCGACAATCCAGACCAGCCGCGCGCCAGTCTCGCCCAGCAGCGCCAGGTCACGCGCGTACTGCCGGTCCACCGGATCGATCAGCAACGCCTCACGCGTCTCGGCGTCGATCAGCAGGTAGGTGAAGGTGGACGAAGTCTCGTCGAACAGCTGATGGAAGGTCTGCATGGCCGTTTTCTTCTTGGCAAACCGGGGGTGCCGCCATGATACGCCGGCGCCTGCTCAACATTCCACGATATTCACCGCCAACCCGCCGCGCGCCGTCTCCTTGTACTTGGTCTTCATGTCGGCGCCGGTTTCGCGCATGGTCTTGATGACCGAATCGAGCGAAACATAGTGGGTGCCGTCGCCGCGCAGGGCCATGCGGGCGGCGTTGACCGCCTTGACGGATGCCATGGCGTTGCGTTCGATGCACGGGATCTGGACCAGGCCGCCGACCG
This sequence comes from Cupriavidus sp. 10L43_2, assembly GCF_056395265.1. Lineage (NCBI taxonomy): Bacteria > Pseudomonadati > Pseudomonadota > Betaproteobacteria > Burkholderiales > Burkholderiaceae > Cupriavidus > Cupriavidus sp. 10L43_2. The sequence goes on along the minus strand of NZ_JBFTJE010000015.1, from coordinate 115,374 downwards.
GGTCGCAGGTCAGGCCGAGGTTGTGCTCCATGCCGATCTCGGCCGCGTTCTCGACCTGCTCCGGCGTGCCCCCGAGCACCGCCGCCAGCGCGCCGGCGGCCATCGAGCAGGCCACGCCGACTTCGCCCTGGCAGCCGACTTCGGCGCCCGAGATCGAGGCGTTGAGCTTGTAGAGCAGGCCGATGGCGCCCGCCGTGAGCAGGAAATCGACCACGCCGGCGCGGTTGGCGCCGGGGATGAAGCGGTCGTAGTAGTGCAGCACGGACGGGATGATGCCGGCCGCGCCGTTGGTCGGCGCCGTGACGACGCGCCCGCCGGCGGCGTTTTCCTCGTTGACGGCGATGGCGTAGAGGTTGACCCAGTCCATCACGGAGAGCGGATCGGACAGCGCCCGCTCCGCGTGCAGCGTCAGTCCCCGGTACAACTCGGGCGCGCGCCGCCGTACCTTGAACGGCCCCGGCAGCTCGCCATCGGTGCGGCAGCCGCGCGCCACGGATTGCTGCATCACGTCCCAGATATGAAGCAGGCCATCGGTCACTTCCTGCTCGGGCCGCCAGGTCAGTTCGTTCTCCATCATGAGCCGGGCGATGGACTTGCCGCTCGCGTGCGCCATCTCCAGCATCGCCCGGCCGCTCCGGAACGGGTGCGGCAACTGCCGCTCGGCCGCCAGGATCTGGGTGTTCGGCGCGCCGGCCGTGACCACGAAGCCGCCGCCCACGGACAGGTAGCGTGCCTCGCGCAGCGGCGTGCCCTCCGCGTCGAAGGCGTGGAATTTCATGCCGTTGGGATGCTCGGCCATGGCCTCGCGCCGGTAGAACACGATGTGCTCGCGCTCGACGAACGGCACCTCGTGCGTGCCGAGCAGGGCCAGTTTGCGCTGGGCGCGTAGCGTGGCCAGCCGGGACTCGATGGTTTCGGGGTCGACGGTGTCGGGCGCCTCGCCCATCAGCCCCAGCATCACGCCCTTGTCGGTGCCGTGGCCCTTGCCGGTGGCGCCGAGCGAGCCGTATAGCTCCACGCGCACGCTGCCCACCTGGGGCAGCAGGCCGTCCCGCTCGAGCCCGTGCGCAAACATCAGGGCCGCACGCATCGGCCCCACGGTATGCGAGCTGGACGGCCCGATACCTACCTTGAACAGATCGAAAACGCTGACAGCCACGGGGAACTCCGGTAGGGGGCGGCGCGCAGGGCGCAGGGGCGGGGAGGCCGTCGGGAAAGTGGTCGGGTGTCGGGTCAGAGCGACATATCGGCATCGGGCCGGCCGGGCTCGCGCCACATGGCGTCGATGGCGGGCCTTGCGTGCCCGTCCTCGGACTTTTCCTTCTGGATCACGCTAATCGTGCCGTCTGTCTCAAGAATAGCGAAATGCACGTCTTCCACACGCGCGCAACCGTTGCGGCGTAGCGCCTTCTGCAGCTCGCGCGGTGTGATGCGCTCCCGGCGCATCACATCCTGGAAGATCTCGCCCTGGTGAATGATGATCTCGGGCCGGCCTTCCACCAGCGCCTCCAGGAGGCGGCTGCGCCAGGTGCCGTAGCCCACCAGCACGTCGGCGCCGAACAGCGTGGCGGCCAGGATCAGCCCGGCGGTGACGGAGTTGTCGCCGCCGTTCATGGCGTTCTGCACCGCGTTCGAGATGATCAGTAGCAGCACCAGATCCAACGGCGACAACTGGCCGATCTGGCGCTTGCCCGACACGCGCATCAGGAACAGCAGCGCGGCGTAGACGATCAGCCCGCGCAGCACGAATTCCCACCAGGGGGCGCTCAGATTCCACATGGACTAGACCTCCGCTAGGGATGGTGTGCTGCACGCCGGCCCGGGGGGCCGGGGCGGGAGGCGCAAAGCGCGCCAGCGGCGTCCGGGCAGGCCGGACGCCGCCAGACACGGCGCCTTAGTCCTGCGCGTACTCGCTCATCGGTACGCAGGCGCAGAACAGGTTGCGGTCGCCGTACACGTTGTCCGCCCGGCCCACCGGCGGCCAGTACTTCTGCGTGCGCAGCGAGGCAATGGGGTAGGCCGCTTCCTCACGCGTGTACGCGTGGGTCCACTCATTGGCGGTGATCACGGCGGCGGTGTGCGGCGCGTGGCGCAGCGGGTTGTCGTCGCGGTCAAAGCTGCCGTCCTCCACGCGCGCGATCTCGCCACGGATGGCGATCATGGCGTCGATGAAGCGGTCCAGCTCGTGCAGCGCCTCGCTCTCGGTCGGCTCGATCATCAGCGTGCCCGGCACCGGGAAGCTCATGGTCGGGGCGTGGAAGCCGTAGTCCATCAGGCGCTTGGCCACGTCCTCGTTGCTGATGCCGGTGGCCTTCTGCAGCGGGCGCAGGTCCAGGATGCACTCGTGCGCCACCAGACCGTGCTGGCCGGCGTAGAGCACCGGGAAGTGCGGCGAGAGCCGGCGCGCCACATAGTTGGCGGCCAGGATGGCGTTCTCGGTGGCGGCGGTCAGGCCGGCCGAGCCCATCATCGCGACGTACATCCACGAAATCGGCAGGATGCTGGCCGAGCCGAACGGCGCGGCCGAGACGCCGCCGATGCCGTTGTCGTCGCGGCGATAGCCCACGCTGTCCTGGTTCGGCAGGAAGTCCGCCAGGTGTGCGCCCACGGCCACGGGGCCCACGCCGGGGCCGCCACCGCCGTGCGGAATGCAGAAGGTCTTGTGCAGGTTCAGGTGCGAGACATCGCCGCCGAACTGGCCCGGCGCGGCGGTGCCGACCATCGCGTTCATGTTGGCGCCATCCACGTACACCTGGCCGCCGTGCTGGTGCACGATCTCGCAGATCTGCTGCACGCCCTGCTCGAACACGCCGTGCGTGGACGGGTAGGTGATCATGATTGCGGCGAGGTTCTGGCTGTGCTGCTCGGCCTTCTTCGCCAGATCCTGCAGGTCGACGTTGCCGTCGGCGTCACACGCCACCACCACCACCTTCGTGCCGGCCATCTGGGCCGACGCCGGGTTGGTGCCGTGCGCGGACGAGGGAATCAGGCAGATGTCGCGATGGGCTTCGCCGCGGCTGGCGTGGTACTTCTGGATGATCAGCAGGCCGGCGTACTCGCCCTGCGAGCCCGCGTTCGGCTGCAGGCTCACCGCGGCGTAGCCGGTGGCGGCGCAGAGCATGGCTTCGAGCTGGTCGATCATCTCGCGATAGCCCACGGTCTGGTCGAGCGGGGCGAACGGGTGGACCTTGCTGAACTCGGGCCACGTCACCGGAATCATCTCGCTGGTGGCGTTGAGCTTCATGGTGCAGGAGCCGAGCGGGATCATGGTGCGATCCAGCGCGAGGTCCTTGTCCGCCAGCGAGCGCAGGTAGCGCAGCATCTCGTGCTCGGCGTGGTGCGTGTTGAAGACCGGGTGCGTCAGGTAGGCGCTCTGGCGGGCCAGTGCGGCAGGGAAACCATCGCCGACGGCGGCCTCGGTCGCATCGAAGGCCGGCACCGGCTTGCCGTGCGCGAAGATCTCCCACAGCGCGACCACGTCCTCGCGCGAGGCGGTCTCGTCCAGCGAGATGCCCACGCGGGTGGCGCCGATATGGCGCAGGTTGATGCCGCGCGCGGTGGCGGCGGCGTGGATCGCCTCGGTGTTGAAGCCGGTGTCCAGCGTCAGGGTGTCGAAGAACGTGGCGTTGACCGGCGTCACGCCCATCGCCTTCAGGCCGGCGGCCAGCGTGGCGGTCAGGCGGTGCACGCGCTGGGCAATGCGCTGGAGGCCCTGCGGCCCGTGGTACACGGCGTACATCGACGCCATCACGGCCAGCAGCACCTGCGCGGTACAGATGTTCGACGTGGCCTTCTCGCGGCGGATGTGCTGCTCGCGCGTCTGCAGCGCCAACCGGTACGCCTTGTTGCCCTGCGCGTCGATGGTCACGCCCACCAGACGGCCCGGCATCGAGCGCTTGAATTCGTCCTTCACGGCCATGTAGCCGGCGTGCGGGCCGCCGAAGCCGAGCGGCACGCCAAAGCGCTGCGAGTTGCCCACGGCCACGTCGGCGCCCCATTCGCCCGGCGCGACGATCAGCGTCAGCGCCAGCAGGTCCGCCGCCGCCACCACCAGCCCGCCAGCGGCGTGCACGGCATCGGCGATGGCACGGTAGTCGGCCACATCGCCGTTCACGCCCGGGTATTGCAGCAGCACGCCGAAGGCATGGGCGCCGGCGGCCTCGGCGGCGGGGCCGACCTTGACCTCGATGCCCAGCGGCAGCGCGCGCGTGCGTACCACTTCCAGCGTCTGCGGCAGCACGTCGTCCGCCACGTAGAACGTGTTCGAGGCGTGCTTGTTCACGCGCTGGAGCAGCGTCATCGCCTCGGCGGCAGCGGTGCCTTCGTCCAGCATCGACGCATTGGCGATGTCCAGCCCGGTCAGGTCCGTGACCATCTGCTGGAAGTTCAGCATCGCCTCCAGGCGGCCCTGCGAGATCTCGGGCTGGTACGGCGTGTAGGCCGTGTACCAGGCCGGATTCTCGAAGATATTGCGAAGGATGACGCCCGGCGTGAGCGTGTTGTAGTAACCCTGCCCGATGAAGCTCTTGAGCACGCGGTTCTGGTTCGCCAGCCCGCGCAGCTTGGCCAGCGCGGCTTCCTCGGTCAGCGGCTCGGTGAATTCGCCGAGCGGCATGCCGTCGCGGCGGCGGATGGCGGCGGGCACCACGGCGTCGATCAGCGCGGCGCGCGTCTCGTAGCCGAGCACCTTGAGCATGTGTTGCTGTTCGGCGGCATCCGGGCCGATATGACGGGCGGCGAAGGCGTCGCGCGCCTCCAGTTCGGCCAGCGTGGGCCGGCTACCTTGGGCGGCGTTCATGGGAAGAGGGGCGTTCATGGCAAGTGTCTCGTGGGGCGGGGCGGCAGGTGGTCAGCCTGGCCGCCGCGCGGGCATCTCGGGCGCCGTCTCCTGGCTCGGGAGACGGCTGGTGCAGCGCGTCAGGCGCCGACGCTGGCCTTGTAGGCGTCGACGTTCATCAGGCCGTTCACATCGTCGCCATTGGCCGGCTTCAGCTTGAACAGCCACGCGTCGAAGGCGTTGGCGTTGACGGATTCCGGCGCGGCGCTGGCGGCCTCGTTCACGGCGATGACTTCGCCGGCCACCGGGGCGTAGATGTCGGAAGCGGCCTTCACGGACTCCACCACGGCCAGCGCGTCGCCGGCGCCGACCGACTTGCCCACTTCGGGCAGTTCCAGGAAGACGATGTCGCCCAGCGCGTCCTGCGCGTGGTCGGTAATGCCGATCGTCAGCGTGCCGTCGGCTTCAACGCGCACCCATTCGTGCGATTCGGTGTACTTCAGGTCAGCAGGGAAATTCATGACGGATTCTCCGGGAATGCAGTGTTTGTCTTGTTTCGGTTCGCCTGCCGGGGCCAGCCGGGCAGGCGTGATGGCGACCGTTGGTGTCAGCCGGGCGGATGCCTCAGCTCACGAGTGCCTTGCCATTGCGCACAAACGGCAGTTTAACCACAGTCGCGGTCAGTTTGCGGTCACGAATCTCGACCTGGACCTCGGTGCCGGGCACAACGCCCTGCGGCAGCCGGGCAAACGCAATGGATTGGGAGAGGGACGGGCTGAAGGTGCCGCTCGTGATCTCGCCGTCGCCGGCGGGGGTGATCACCTTCTGGTGCGCACGCAGCACACCGCCCTTGTCGCGCAGGATCAGGCCGGCAAATGTCTTATGTTGTCCGGCCGCCAGCAGCGCCGACTTGCCGATGAAATCGCGCTCGCTCTGCAGGTCGACGGTCCAGGCCAGGCCGGCGTCGAGCGGCGAGGTGTGGATATCCATGTCCTGGCCGTACAGGTTCATGCCGGCTTCCAGGCGCAGCGTGTCACGCGCGCCCAGTCCGGCCGGGCGCACGCCCACGGACTGCAGCTTTTCCCAGATGCCGGCCACGTTCTCGGCCTCCACCACCAGCTCGAAGCCGTCCTCGCCGGTGTAGCCGGTGCGGGCCACCATCAGCTCGCCGACCATCGGGTCCCGCACCACCACCGCGTTGAACGGCTTGAGTGCGTCGGCCGGCTGGGTCGACGGGAAGGCCTCATGCACCTTGGCGCGCGCGTTCGGGCCCTGCACGGCGATGATCGCCAGCTTGCCCACGCCGGCCGGCGCCACGTCGCCCCGGCGCGGGGTGATCGTCACGCCGCTGCCGGTGGCCGCGTTGCGGGCCGTGATCCATTCGATGTCGCCCAGCGCCGTGCTGGCGTTCACCACCAGGCGGAAGCGGTCTTCGGCGAAGAAATAGACGATCAGGTCGTCGATGACGCCGCCCTTTTCGTCGAGCATGCACGCATACAGGGCCTTGCCCGGGGTCTGGAGCTTGTCGACGTTGTTGGCCAGCAGGCCGCGCAGGAAGGCGCGCGTGTTGGGGCCGGACAGGTCCACCACGCACATGTGCGAGACATCGAACATGCCGGCATCGCCGCGCACCGCGTTGTGTTCCTCGATCTGGGAGCCGTAGTTGACCGGCATGTCCCAGCCGCCGAAATCGACCATGCGGGCACCGAGCGAGCGGTGGATGGCGTTAAGGGGCGTGGCCTGGAGCGTCATGGGAAATCCTCTGGAGCGAATACGGCAGCGAAAACGAAAAAAGGGTCATCCGCCGTGGGGATCGATGGCAATGCCACCAATCCGCCGCGGCGGATGACCCCTCTGTCCTCGATACCTGAGAGATTACGATGCAGCTTGCCGCATCGCGCGCCCCTTCGGTGGACACGCTCGCCATGCGTTGGCACGGGCGGGTGTCGCTCTCCAGAGTGCGGCATGCATCGTGTGCATGTTGCATGCCGATCCGACCGGTCCGTGGTGCCTGAGAGTTTTCGGGTGATACCCCTTCGGCGGCGCAATGGCTGCGCGCTCTCCCGGTTGGATGCGCGTGAATGTACGGGACGGGTTGACCTTTGTCAACGCGGCGCCGACGCCACCTTGCTAGGCGCCGGGGAGGGGGCTGGCTGTAATTCCTGCCGCCTGAGGGTAAGGACTACCCGCGCCGGATCAACGATCCTTCGTGACGACGTTACCCACCACGCCACCCACCGCCGCGCCACCCACCGTGCCGAGCGCGCTGCCGTTGGTCAGCGCCGCGCCGCCGAGCGCGCCAACGCCCGCGCCAATGGCGGTGTTGCGGGTCTTGGGGCTCATGTCCGCGCAGCCGCCAAAGGCCGCCAGCGTGACACCGATCAGCGTGATTTTCGCCAGGGTTCGCATTGTTTTCATGATCGCCTCCGAATGTGCCGAATTTGTCATCAGGACGGCGTCGCCGCCGGTCCCGCATGACCGTATGAGGCAATCTCCATGCCCCGGATGTCCCCTCGGACGTCACTTTTACGAAGTGTTACCGCGATGAAACACTGGTAGCACTCGCGTCCTTGATGTCCGTCATCAGGCACCGGCGCAGGCCACCCTGCGTGTTAACATCGACGCCTTTCGCGCGCCTGCCAAGCGTGCGCCATCCGGCACCCGCCCACCCATGACCCACGGACTCAACGCCGCCCAATCCGAAGCCGTTCGCTATCTGGACGGGCCCTGCCTCGTCCTCGCGGGCGCCGGGTCCGGCAAGACGCGCGTCATCACGCAAAAGATCGCCCACCTGATCGAGGACAAGGGCTTCGAGCCGCGTCACATCGCCGCCGTCACCTTCACGAACAAGGCGGCGAAAGAGATGCAGGAGCGCATCGGCAAGCTGATGGAGGGCAAGACCACGCGCGAGGGCAAGCGGATTCCGCTCAAGCAGCTCACCGTCTGTACCTTCCACTCGCTCGGCGTGCAGATTTTGCGGATGGAGGCGGAGCACGTCGGCCTGAAGCCGCAGTTCTCGATCATGGATTCGGACGACTGCTTCGGACTGGTGCAGGAGCAGCTCGCCACCACGGACAAGAAGCTGATCCGTAGCGTGCAGGGCACGATCTCGCTGTGGAAGAACGGCATGATCGATCCGGAGACCGCGCTGGCCCAGGCCGCCAATGCCGACGAGCACCAGGCCGCCATGGTCTACCGCAACTACGTGGCCACGCTGCACGCCTACCAGGCGGTGGATTTCGACGACCTGATCCGCCTGCCCGCCGAGCTGTTCGCGCGCGACGAGGCCGTGCGCCTGAAATGGCAGAACCGCCTGCGCTACTTCCTCGTCGACGAATACCAGGACACCAACGCCTGCCAGTACGCGCTGCTCAAGCTGCTGGCCGGCGGCTCGCACCTGCGCGCGCCGGCGTTCACGGCCGTGGGCGACGACGACCAGGCCATCTACGGCTGGCGCGGCGCCACGCTGGACAACCTGCGCGGCCTGCAGACCGATTTCCCGGACCTCAAGGTCGTCAAGCTCGAACAGAACTACCGCTCGACGGTGCGCATCCTGGAGGCGGCCAACGCGGTCATCGCCAACAATCCCAAGCTGTTCGACAAGAAGCTGTGGTCGGAGCACGGCATGGGCGACCCCATCGCCATCCATCCGATGAACGACGAGGAGCACGAGGCCGAGTCCGTGGTGTTCCGCCTGTCCGCCCACAAGTTCGAGCGCCGCGCGCAGTTCCGCGACTACGCCATCCTGTATCGCGGTAACCATCAGGCGCGGCTGTTCGAGCAGATCCTGCGGCGCGAGCGGATTCCGTACGTGCTGTCCGGCGGCCAGAGCTTCTTCGACAAGGCGGAGATCAAGGACATCTGCGCCTACCTGCGGCTGATCGCCAATCCGGACGACGATCCCGCGTTCATCCGCGCCATCACCACGCCCAAGCGCGGCGTGGGCAACACCACGCTGGAGGCGCTCGGCACGTTCGCGGGGCAGGCCAAGGTGTCGCTGTTCGAGGCCGCCATGATGGGCGGCATCGAAGGCAAGCTCCAGCCGCGCCAGCTGGAGCCGCTGCGCGTATTCTGCGAGTCGATGGTGCGCCTGGCGGACCGCGCCAAGACCGATCCGGCCACCGTGCTGCTCGACGACATGATGGCCGGCATCCACTATGAATCGTACTTGTACGATACCTTCGACGAGCGCCAGGCCCAGTCGCGCTGGACCAATACGCTTGAATTCCTCGACTGGCTCAAGCGCAAGGGCACGCGCCCGGAACCCGAGGCCGGGGAGGGCGAGGCCACCGGCTTCGACAACGCCGACGGCTTTGGCGACGAAGGCAAGAACCTGCTCGAACTGACACAGACCGTGGCGCTGATGAGCATGCTCGAAGGCCGCGAGGAAGACCCGGACGCGGTGCGGCTCTCCACGCTCCACGCGTCCAAGGGCCTCGAATATCCGCACGTGTTCCTGGTGGGCGTGGAGGAGGGCATCCTGCCCCACGCGCGCGAGGACGAAGACATGAGCGACGAGAAGATCGAGGAAGAGCGCCGGCTGATGTACGTTGGCATCACCCGCGCCCAGCGCAGCCTCCAGATCAGCTGGTGCAAGAAGCGCAAACGCGCCCGGGACACCTACTCCTGCGAACCCTCGCGCTTCATCGCCGAAATGAAACTCGAAGAAGCGCCGGCTCCCGTCGACGAGACCCCGGCCATGAGCCCCAAGGACCGGCTGGCCAATCTCAAGGCGCTGCTGGGTACGCCGGGCGCACCCGGCAAGCCGGTGACGGGTTGAGTCGCATCCCCTACCAAGCATCACCGCCGATACAAGGCAGACAAGACCGCGCGCCTCGCGCTTTCTAATATGGCGACGCGTCAGACGCCTCGGCGACTGGCGCCGTGCCGCGCCTGCCCTTCGGTTAGCGGTGCGGCTGGGTACGCTTGCGTGCCTGGCTCTTCCCTGTTGAACGCTCCCGGCGCGGCAGTGCCGGGGGCGTCGTTTTGTCAGGCGAAGTTATCCACAGCGCACGTATCGAACCTGATACAAAGCCGCCACAGCGCGAATATTGCAAACTGGTACAGTTGACCGCCGGTCGTTGCGCAGGCCGTCGCCCGCCGGCGTTTCCCATCCCTCCCGCTTTGCCATGGACCTCACTCCCGCCTTGCCTACCCGCCTGCTGATCGTCGACGACGATCCCCAGATCCGCGCCATGCTGGCCGAATACCTGGCCACGTTCGGCATGGCGGCCGATGGGGCCGAAGGCGGGGCGTCGATGCGCACGGCCATGGCGCAGCATCACTATGACCTGGTCATCCTGGACCTCTCGCTGCCCGGCGAGAACGGCCTGACGCTGTGTCGCGAGATCCGCGAGCGCACGGACATCCCCGTAATCATGCTGACCGCCCGCGCCGAACTGGCCGACCGTGTGGTCGGGCTCGAGGTGGGGGCGGACGACTACGTGACCAAGCCGTTCGAGATGCGTGAACTGGTGGCGCGCATCCACACGGTGCTGCGGCGCAGCCGGGCCGATGTGCGTCGTTCGGCACCTACCCCGGCGGGGCACGAGGTCAAGTTTGGCGCGTGGCGGCTCAACACCACGCTGCGCCAGTTGCTCGACGAGGAAGACACGGTCGTGCCGCTGTCGAACGCCGAGTTCCGCCTGTTGCTGACCTTCATCGAGCACCCGAACCGCGTGCTGGATCGCGAACTGCTCATCAACCAGGCACGCGGTCGCGACCTCGACGTGTTCGATCGCAGCATCGACCTGCTGGTCTCGCGCCTGCGCCAGAAACTGCGCGACGATCCGCGCGACTCGGCGCTGATCCGCACGGTGCGGGGCGAGGGCTACGTCTTCACGGTCAACGTGGATTCCTGACGCATGGCCGCGTCCCCCCCGCCGCCGAACGCCACCGCCGGCGTCCGGACAGACCCCACCATGCGGCGCCACCTTTTCGATTCGATGTTCCTGCGGCTGTTCCTGGTCATGGCCGCGATCATGGTGGCCGTGCACGTGCTTGGCGTGACCGTCATCGAGGGCCTGTTCCCGCGCCCCGGCTCGCCGCGCTGGGAGGAACGCATGCGCGAGGCGGCCTCGGAGGCCGCCGCCGCCGGCAAGCCATTCCACCGCCCCGAGCCGTCGCAGCGCGGCCCGCGTTTCGAGGAAGACGAGGAGGCGGGCGAGGGCGGCCCGGCCGGGGAGCGCGGCATGTTCCGTCCCGGCCATCCCGACCGGCGCGGGGAGCCGCCCGGACCGCAGCGCCACTTCCCCCCCTGGCACGGACTCTGGCCCCTGCATCCTGGCCTGATCTTCCAGTTCATCGCCATCGTGATTTCGTCGTGGGTGGGCGCGCGATTGCTCGCGCGGCCGGTGCAGCGGCTGGCCACCGGTGCGAACCGGCTGGCCCAGGATGTGCACGCCCCGCCACTCGACGATGATGCGGGTCCGGCCGAAGCGCGCGCCGCCACCAAGGCGCTGAACCTGATGCAGCAACGCATCCGCACGCAGCTGGCGCAGCAGTCGCGCTTCCTGGCGGCAGTCTCGCACGACCTGCGCACGCCGCTCACGCGCATGAGCCTGCGCATCGAGCGCATCGAGGACAACGACGTGCGCTACCGCCTGCGGCAGGATCTGGCCGAGATGAACGGGCTGATCGACGCCACGCTCTATTACCTGCGTGACCGCGACGACGGCACCGGCCCGCGCCAGCGCGTGGACGTGCAGGCGCTGCTCCAGGCCATCGTCGACGATGCCGAGGAACTGGGGCAGGACGTGCGGCTCTCCGGCACCGCCGCGCCGCTGCTGGCCTACCCGGCGGAGTTGCGCCGCGCCGTGGTCAACCTCGTCGAGAACGCGCACCGCTACGGCGGCGCCGCGCATATCGTGCTGACGGACAGCCCCGAGCGCGTGCAGATCGACGTCTGCGACAACGGCCCCGGCATTCCGCCGGCCGAGTTGCAGCGCGTGCTGGAGCCGTTCTATCGCGTGGAGTCGTCGCGCAGCCGGGCTACCGGCGGCGTGGGGATGGGGCTGTCGATTGCCGCCGATATCGTCAATCGCCATGGCGGCGAGCTGACGCTGGACAACCGCGTCGAAGGCGGCCTGCGCGTGCGCATCACGCTGCCGCGCGACTAACTAATAGATATAGCGGCGCGCGGGTCAGGCGCGCTGCGGCACGCCCGACTTGCCGATCGGCGCCAGTTGCACGTACTGAGAGCCGCGCAGCCCGCGCGTGAAGTCGAGCGTGAAATCGCCCACGTCGATGCGCGACTGCAGCGCGCGGCGCAATTCCAGCGCACCCGGCGCCTTGGCCGCGCCGGCAGCGCGCACCAGCCAGGCGGCGCCGATGTAGCCGGCCAGCGTGGCCGGGGAGGGCGGTTCGTCGAGGTACTGCTTCATCCGCGCCACGTGTTCCTTGACCACGCGCAGCGTGGATTCCTGCGGGCCGGGCGCCACCTGCGTGACCACCACGCCCCCCGCGTAGTTGCCGCCGAGAATCTCGCGCGCCGAGGCCGGGCTCACGGCCGACAATCCCACCAGAAAACCGTACCAACCCTGCGAGGCCAGCGCGCGGCCAAGGCCGCCGTAGGCAAGCGTGTCGCCGGCCACGATGACCGCGCCGGGCCGCGTCGCGGCGATGCGGCGCGCGCCGTCATCGACACTGCCGGTCAGCGTCACGGCGCGCGTACCGAGGTCGCGCTCCATCCGATCGAGCCACGGCGAGCCCGCCGCGAGCGTGCCGGCGGCGAAGTCGGGCGACACGGCCAGGACGATGTTCTTGAGGCCGTAGCTGCGCAGCTGCCGCACGGCGGCGTCCAGCTCGGCCTGATAGTCGGCGCGCGTGAACCAGATGTTGTCGGCGGCAAGCGAAAGCCCGGAGAGCGGGGCGACGATCTGCACGCCGCGCCGGCTCAGTTCGGACGACGTGGCCAGCGCGGGCAGCAGGGTGTCGCCGGGGCCGAACAGCACGTCGATATGGTCCGACTCGGCCATGCCGATGGCCTGCGAGGTGGCGATGCGCGGGCTGGCATCGGCATCCCGCACCACGTGTACGATGCGCGGCCCCTGACCCGAGGCGTTCGCCGCATCGAACAGCACCTTGGCGCCGGCCAGGTAGTCGCGCGCCAGATCCGCCTGCGGCCCCACGCGGTCGAGCAGATGGCCGACCACCAGCGCCCGGCGCTGCGAGGAGGGCTGCGGTTGCGGCTGGGCGAACGCAGCCGGTGCCGCGAGCATCGCGGCCAGCGTGCCGAACGACCGGAGCATGCGGCGGCGCGCCGGCGCGGCGGGCGACATCGTTCTGGGCGAGGCTGGGCGCATGGTCGGCGGGCGTTGGAATCGGGTGGAGGAGGGGACGGCGGGCAGAGCCTATCGGCCGTTCGTGACGCTCGGATGACGCCAACGCCCCACGGTGGCGGGGCTGCGGGCGCAAGCGCGGCGTGCGCTTGATGCGCGTCAAGGTGAGCGACGGCGCAGGGGCATAGCATCGTGACCATCTTCGCCCGCAAAAAGAGCGCACCATGTCCGCCCCCACCCTCCCCAGCATGCCTGCCGCCACGGCGTTCGACCGCCGCGCACTGGCCGACTTCCGCAGCCTGGCCGGCCGCATCGACGGCAACGGCCCCCGCTACACCTCCTACCCCACCGCCGACCGCTTCGACGCCGAAGTGGACGACGCCCGCTACCTCGCCGCGCTCGACGCCTGCCGCGCCGACTCCCCCGCGCCGCTCTCGCTCTACCTGCACATCCCGTTCTGCGAGAACATCTGCTACTACTGCGGCTGCAACAAGATCATCACCAAGGACCACGCCCGCAGCGCGCGCTACGTTGACTATCTCGCCCGGGAAATGGCAATGGTTGCCGGCCGGCTCGGCGAGCGCCGCGCGGTCATGCAATCGCACTGGGGCGGCGGCACGCCGACCTTCCTCGACCCCGACGAAATGCGTCGCGTAATGGCGGCGCTGACGCAACACTTCCACCTGCTGCCCGAGGGCGAGCACGCCATCGAGATCGATCCGCGCCGCGTGACCGATGCGCGCATGGCGCTGCTGGCGGAACTCGGCTTCAACCGGATCAGCCTCGGCGTGCAGGACTTCGACCCGGAGGTGCAGGAGGCAATCCATCGCGTGCAGTCCTATGAGGAAACGCGCGATGTGGTGCTGGCGGCGCGCCGGCTCGGCTTCCGCTCGGTCAGCATGGACCTCATCTACGGGCTGCCGCACCAGACCACCGAACGCTTCGCAGCGACCATCGACCGCGTGCTGACGCTGCGGCCGGACCGGCTCTCGGTCTACAGCTACGCGCACCTGCCGCATGTGTTCAAGCCGCAGCGGCGCATCGACGAGGCGGCGCTGCCGCCCGCCGGCGAGAAGCTCGACATCCTGGTGTCCACGATCGAGCGCCTGACCGCCGCCGGCTATGTCTATATCGGCATGGATCATTTCGCGCTGCCGGACGACGACCTCGCCATCGCCCAGCAGGCCGGGCGGCTGCAACGCAACTTCCAGGGCTACGCCACCCACGCGGGGCACGATCAACTGGGCTTCGGCGTCTCGGCGATTGGCGCGGTGGCCGGCCACTACGCGCAGAACGCGCGCACCACGGACGAGTACTACGACGCGCTGGACGCCGGCCGGCTGCCGGTGGCGCGCGGCTTCGGCATGTCCGCCGATGACCATCTGCGCAAGGCGATCATCGGCGCGCTGATGTGCCACGGCACTTTGGACATTGCGGCGGTGGAGGCGGCGCACGGCATCGACTTCGCCCGAACCTTCGCGCCGGAATTCGCCGGGCTGGACGCGCTGGCGGCAGAGGGCCTGTTGCGGCGCGACGCGTCGCGGATCGACATCACCCCGCTGGGCCGGCTGCTGGTGCGCCGCGTGGCGATGGTGTTCGACCGCTACCTGCGCCAGGACGGCGCGCGCGAGGTGCCGCTGGTGCGCTATTCACGCGTGGTCTGACCCGCTGCCTATATATATATCTAGTGGGGCGCCGGCCCCATCGACCCCATCGACCCCATCGAAACAAAAAAGCCCGCGAGGATCGTCGCGGGCTTTTTTGCGTGGACTGAAAGGTGCGCTTGGCGTTACTTCGCAGCGTTGACCATGTAGTCGGCGGCGGCGATCACGTCGGCGTCGGCGCCGGCATAGCCACCCTTGGGCGGCATCACGCCCTTGCCCTTGAGCGCGAAGTTGTGGACGGCGTCCATGCCTTCCTTGATGCGCGGTGCCCAGGCGGCCTTGTCGCCGAACTTCGGCGCACCAGCCACACCGGCGGCGTGGCAGGCGGCGCAAACCTGGTCATAGACCTTCTTGCCGGTTTCGGCCGATGCAGCGGCCGGGGCGGCAGCCGCCGCAGCAACGGGTGCGGCGGCAGCGGGTGCCGGTGCAGCAGCCGCCGGGGCAGCTGGCGCGGCAGGAACCGCCGGGGCCGCGGCCTGTGCGTCAGGCGCCGAAGCCGCAGCCTGGGCCGGTGCCGCCTGGGCAGGCGCGGGCGGTTCCGGGAACTTGGCGCCGCCGGCGTCGGCCAGGTGCACCACGGCACGGGCCAGTTCGTAGTCGGTGTAGTCGTCCGGCGAGGTGCCGGCGCGGGGGGGCATCGCGCCCTTGCCGTTCATCACGGACTTCAGCAGGCCGTCAAAGCCCTGGCCGATCCGCGCGGTCCAGTCGCCGGGTGTGCCGTGCTTGGGCGCTCCGGCCGCACCGGTGGCGTGGCAGGCGGCGCAGACTTCCTTGTAGACCTGCTCGCCGGTCTTGAAGACGCGCGGCGCGTTCGGGTCCTTGATTTCCAGGGAAGCGACGGGTTGGATGCGATGGTTGACGGCTTCGGCCGTCTGGGTGGAGCCGGCGCCCTCGTGGGTGCCGTGACCAACAAAACTAACCAACAGGACGATCACGAGAATCGGCACCACGAAGGCGGCGATCACGACAGCGATCAGTTGTTTCGGGGTCTTGATGGGAGACTCGTGGTGGTCGTTTTCTTGGTGGACGTCACTCATACAGAACTCTCGATTTTGCAGGGAAACCTAGTGCAGCGCGTTGGGGGCGGCTTGCTTTGTTGGCCCTTGTCGGGGATGGGTCTGTTTTCGCCTTTCGGCTATCTGCGTCCGGGCCATGTCTCGTGTCCCGGGTACGTCTCGTTTCGACGCAAATAGCTGGCGATTATAGACCCAAGCCGTGGCGTCCGGGGCCAAAAGCGGCGGCTGCGAGACCTGCCGGAACCCTTCCCGGCGCAACCCGCATGGACGCCGCCCGACAAACGAGGTATCCTATGCGACTTTCCGACGCCGGCCCTCGTCCGACGTCAATCGCAGCTCACATCGCGCCCGTAGCTCAATGGATAGAGTACTGCCCTCCGAAGGCAGGGGTTGCTGGTTCGATCCCAGCCGGGCGCACCAATAGACTGGCTTGCAGTCAGTCCACGCTAGTCAATCCCGCACACGCGAATTTCCAACAGTTTGTGGTCCGAAGCCAGGTCGACTTCCGAGCAGCGGACGCTTGCGCCCGTCTCACCGATACCCCGTGATATCCGCCGGCTTGCCCGCATCGACCACTTCGGTCATGTAGCGCCAGGCGTCGGGCTGGCTGCCGTCGAGGTCGGTGAAGCCGTAGACCTGCGCCAGTTGGCCGCTGGATAGCGTCTGGCCGTTCCAGCGGGCCAGCTCGGGGTCGGCGGCGAGGGCTGCCACGGCGCGGCCTACGTAGGCGGGGGTTTCGGAGATTGCGAAATGGGGTTGCCGTGCGGTGGCGTCGCGCCAGTTGGCCTCGGTGACGCCGTAGGCGTCCAGCATGGCCTCGGCGCGCAGCCAGCCCGGCGTCAGTGCCACGGCGGTGGCGCCGTACGGCCCCAGTTCATGCGCGAGGGCGAAGGCCATGCGCAGCACGCTGGCCTTTGCCAGATCGTAGAAGAACGACACGCGGTAGTTGGTGGCGTTGTAGGCCGCGGTGCCGTCGGTCACTTCCACCACCAGCCCACCCGGCGATTCGATCAGTAGCGGGATCGCAAA
Organism: Cupriavidus sp. 10L43_2; assembly: GCF_056395265.1. Lineage (NCBI taxonomy): Bacteria > Pseudomonadati > Pseudomonadota > Betaproteobacteria > Burkholderiales > Burkholderiaceae > Cupriavidus > Cupriavidus sp. 10L43_2. The sequence continues at coordinate 98,609 of NZ_JBFTJE010000015.1, read as the reverse complement.
ATGGCTGGTAATCACATGGGTATGCACGCCCAGTTCGAGCGTGCGCAGGCCAATGTCGAGCGACGATTCCCACACGGTCTTATTCCACTCCATGACCGTGGCGCCCCAAATGTCGTTGACGAGGATGTGCAGCGCGCCGTGGTCGGCGCGGATGCGGTTCACCAGCGCGCTGACCTGGGATGGCACCGTGTGATCCACCCGCACGGCGATGCCCCGGCCGCCTGCCGCCGACACCAATTCGGCAGTTTCCTCGATGGTCTCCGGGCGATCCATCTCGGAGCGCTGTGCGCGCGTGGAACGCCCGGTCACGTAGACCGTGGCCCCGGCCGCCCCCAGTTGCACGGCGATGCCGCGTCCAGCGCCACGGGTGGCACCGGCCACCAGCGCGACGCGGTCTCTGAGCGGAGCAGTCATGGGAACGATGCTAGGCAACGGGCGCGCGTGCCGCAAGGTACGCCGCCGCGCGCGAGGCGTCTCCGGCGCCGCCTCACCGCTGTAACCGATCGGTCGATTTCCGGCCCCCGGCGCACGCGGCGCGGCCCGGCGGTAGCCGGCAGGCCAGCGTGGATGCCCCCTCCGCGATTGTGGCGCGCGCCTTGCAAGGAGAAGAGGTTCCGTCGCCCGCATCGCGCACACCGTGGAGGAAACCGCCATGCCAACCCTGACCCCTGCCCATCTCGACATGCTGCGCCAGTCCGTGCGCGGCAAGGTCCTGCTGCCCGCCGACCCCGGCTACGACACGGCCCGCACCGTCTGGAACGCCACCGTGGACAAGCGGCCGGCCGTGATCGTGCAGTGCACGGGCACCGCCGACGTGATCCAGGCCGTCAACTTCGCGCGGGACCGGGGCCTGGTGCTGGCCGTGCGCGGCGGCGGACACAATATCGCAGGCAGTGCGATCTGCGCCGACGGGCTGGTCATCGACCTCTCCGCGCACCGCAGCGTCCAGATCGATCCCAAGGAAAAAGTGGCCTGGGTCAGCGGCGGCGCCTTGCTGGCCGATTTCGACCACGAGGCGCAGGCGCTCGGGCTGGCCACGCCGCTCGGCATCAACTCCACCACCGGCGTGGCCGGGCTGACGCTCGGCGGCGGGTTCGGCTGGCTGACGCGCCAGTACGGCATGACTGTGGATAACCTGCTCGGCTGCGAGGTCGTCACCGCCGATGGCCAGCGCCGCTGGGCCAGCGCCACCGAGGAGCCCGACCTGTTCTGGGCCTTGCGCGGTGGCGGCGGCAACTTCGGCGTGGTCACGCTGTTCCAGTTCAAGCTGCACGATGTCGGGCCGATGGTCACCACCGGGCTGCTCGTCTTCCCGGCCGCCGAGGGCAAGTCGGTGCTGCGCCAGTACCGCACCTTCGCGGAAAACACGATGCCGGACGACCTGAACGTGTGGGTCGTGCTGCGCAAGGCGCCGCCGCTGCCGTTCCTGCCTTCCTCCGCGCATGGCAGCGACGTGATGATCCTGGCCGTGTTCTACAACGGCGATCCCGACAAGGCCGACGCGGCCATCGCCCCGCTGCGCCAGTTCGGCCAGACCGTGGGCGAGCACGTGGGGCCGGCGCCGTACGCAGCGTGGCAGCAGGCGTTCGATCCGCTGCTCGGCCCGGGCGCGCGCAACTATTGGAAATCGCACAATTTCTCGCGCCTGGACGACGCCGCCATCGACGCGATGACGGACTTCGCGCTGCGCCTGCCGTCGCCGCTGGCCGACATCTTCATCGGCCAGGTGGGCGGGGTGGCCAACCGCGTGGCGCCCGATGCCACCGCCTACGCGCACCGCGACGCCCGCTACGTGATGAACGTGCACGCGCGCTGGGAGCGCAATGACGAGGACAACGCCTGCATCGCCTGGGCGCGCGACTTCTTCCGCGCGACCGAGCCGTACGCCACGGGCAGCGTCTACGTGAATTTCCTGACCGAGGAGGAAACCGCGCGCGTGGGCGCCGCCTATGGGCCGAACTACGACCGGCTGGCGCGCATCAAGCGTCAATACGATCCGCACAACCTGTTCTGCACGAACCAGAACATCGCCCCGGCGCCGTAGCGGCATTGCCCGACTGTGGCGGACACGTTCCGCCACACATCGCCGGCGCATGCGTTGCTATGATGGCGGCCATGGCCGGCGACTTCCTCATCCCTCATCACGAATACGAGATCACCGCGATCCGCGCCCAGGGCGCGGGCGGGCAGAACATCAACAAGGTGTCCAACGCGGTGCACCTGCGCTACGACGTACGCACGGCGTCGCTGGCGGCCGATCACAAGGAGCGGCTGCTGGCCCTGCACGACCACCGCATCACCCGCGACGGCGTGATCGTCATCAAGGCGCAGCAGCACCGCAGCCTGGAGATGAACCGCGAGGAAGCGGTTCGGCGCCTGCACGAGCTGGTGGAGAGCGTGGCCACGCCGCCGCGCACCCGGCGCGCCACGCGGCCCACGCTGGCATCGCGCAAGCGGCGCATCGAGGCCAAGACCCAGCGCGGCCAGATCAAGGCGCTGCGCGGGCGGGTGGTCGATTAGTCGTTAGTCACCCAGTCAACGCCAGTCACCGATCGGTCACTTTATTCGAACGTTTATTTCAAACGCACGGCGGATGCCTCGCGGCGGCGGGAATTGGAGGGCATGCTCGGTGTCCGCGCGTTGACTTCGCCCCCGAAACTCGGCGATTGTCTACGGCAGCCACGATCAGCCCCCACAGCCGCCCCCATGTCCATCGTCCAGCCCGCCGTTGCCCTCCAGCCCATTCCGCGCGACCCGGGCTGGCCCATCGTCGGCAATCTGTTCCAGATCACGCCGGGCGAGGTCGGGCAGCATCTGCTGGCGCGCAGCCGGCACCATGACGGCATCTTCGAGCTGGACTTCGCGGGGCGGCGCGTGCCGTTCGTGTCGTCCGTGGCGCTGGCCAGCGAGCTGTGCGACGCCACGCGCTTCCGCAAGATCATCGGCCCGCCGCTTTCCTACCTGCGCGACATGGCCGGCGACGGCCTGTTCACCGCGCACAGCGACGAGCCGAACTGGGGCTGCGCCCACCGCATCCTGATGCCGGCGTTCAGCCAGCGCGCGATGAAGGGCTATTTCGACGTGATGCTGCGCGTGGCCAATCGCCTCGTGGACAAATGGGACCGTCAGGGCCCGGACGCCGATATCGCCGTGGCCGACGACATGACCCGGCTCACGCTGGACACCATCGCGCTGTCCGGTTTCGGCTACGACTTCGACTCGTTTTCCAGCGAACGGCTAGACCCGTTCATCGTGGCGATGGTCGGCGCGCTGCAGGAGGCGATGAACAAGCTCACGCGGCTGCCGATCCAGGACCGCTTCATGGGCCGCGCCCACCGCCAGTGCGCCGCGGACATCGCCTATATGCGCAACCTGGTGGACGATGTGATCCGCCAGCGCCGTGCCGCGCCCACCGCCGGCATGGACCTGCTGAACCTGATGCTGGAGGCGCGCGACCCCGAGACCGACCAACGCCTGGACGACGCGAACATCCGCAATCAGGTCATCACCTTCCTGATYGCCGGGCACGAGACCACCAGCGGCCTGCTGACCTTCGCGCTCTACGAACTGCTGCGCAACCCCGGCGTGCTGGCGCAGGCCTATGCGGAGGTGGACGCCGTGCTGCCCGGCGATGCCGCGCCGGTCTACGCCGACCTCGCCCGGATGCCCGTGCTGGACCGCGTGCTCAAGGAGACGCTGCGGCTCTGGCCGACCGCGCCGGCGTTCGCCGTGGCGCCGTTCGACGATGTGGTGATCGGCGGGCGCTACCACCTGCGCAAGGATCGGCGCATTTCGGTGGTGCTGACCGCGCTGCAGCGGGACCCACAGGTGTGGGCCCACCCGGAGCGGTTCGATATCGACCGTTTCCTGCCCGAGCACGAGGCGCGGCTGCCGGCGCACGCCTACATGCCGTTCGGGCAGGGCGAGCGCGCGTGCATCGGCCGGCAGTTCGCGCTGACCGAGGCCAAGCTGGCGCTGGCGCTGATGCTGCGCCACTTCGCCTTCCACGACCCGTACGACTACCAGTTCAAGCTCAAGGAAACGCTGACGATCAAGCCCGACAACCTCGTGCTGCGCGCGCGGCGGCGCCGCCCGCACGAGCGCATCGCGGCCCAGCCCGTGGCGGCGGAGGCCACGCCCGCCGCGCAGGCCGAGGTACGCGGCCACGGGCAGGCGCTGACCGTGCTGTGCGCGTCGAGCCTGGGCACCGCGCGCGAGCTGGCCGAGCAGATCCACGCCGGGGCGGTGGGCGCGGGCTTTGCGGCGAAGCTGCAGGATCTCGACGACGTCGTCGGCGCGCTGCCGACGTCGGGCATCGTGGTGATCGTCGCCGCTACCTACAACGGCCGCGCGCCGGACTCGGGCCGCCGCTTCGAGGCGATGCTGGACGCGCACGCGGCGGCCGGCTATCGCGCCGACGGCCTCCGGCTGGCGCTGCTCGGCTGTGGCAATTCCCAATGGGCGACGTATCAGGCGTTCCCGCGCCGCGTGTTCGACTTCTTCACGTCGGCGGGCGCCGTGCCGCTGCTGGCGCGTGGCGAAGCCGATGGCAACGGCGACTTCGACCAGTCCGCCGAACGCTGGCTGGGCCAGCTCTGGCAGGCCTTGCAGGCCGATGGCGTGGACCCGGGCGGGGCGGGCACGGGCGGCATCGTCGCGGAGGTCCGCAGTCTGGCGGCGATCCGCGCCGAGACGCTGCCGGCCGGGACGCAGGGCTGCACGGTCTTGTCGAATACCGAACTTGTGAACGATCCGAGCGGCCTGTGGGATTTCTCTCTTGAGGCGCCGCGCACCTCCACGCGCGACATCCGCCTGCAACTACCGCCCGGCGTGACCTACCAGACCGGCGATCACCTCGCCGTCTGGCCGCAAAACGACGCCGCGCTGGTGGAGGCGCTGTGCGAACGGCTCGACCTCGACGCGAACGCCATGGTCACGCTCTCCGCGCCGCAAGGCACCGGGCGGGGCCTGCCGATTGGCCAGCCGCTCCCGCTGCGGCAGTTGCTGACACACTTTGTTGAATTGCAGGACGTGGTTTCCCGGCAGACGCTGCGCGGGCTGATGCGCGCCACGCGCTGCCCGTTCACGCAGCAGGCGCTGGCAATGCTGGCCTCGGACGATGCCGAGCGCGGCTACGCGGCGCAGGTGGCGGCGCGGCGGCTGGGTCTGCTCGACGTGCTGGTGGCGCACCCGGCGATCACGCTGTCGCTGGAGGGCCTGCTCGGTTGCGTGGTGCCGATGCGGCCGCGTTTCTATTCGATTGCCTCGTCGCCGCTGGTGTCGCCGGACGTGGCGACGCTGCTGGTCGGCACGGTCTGGGCGCCGGCGCTGTCCGGGCGCGGGCAGTTCCGGGGCGTGGCCTCGACGTGGTTGCAGGGGCTGGCGCCGGGTGCGCGCGTCGCGGCGTCCATCCGCACGCCGAACCCGCCGTTCGCGCCCGAGGCCGACCCGCGCGTGCCGATGCTGCTGATCGGCCCGGGCACCGGCATCGCGCCGTTCCGGGGCTTTATCGAGGAACGGGCGGCGCAGCGCGCGGCGGGGCAGGCCGTGGCGCCGGTGCAACTCTACTTCGGCTGCCGCCATCCTTCGCACGACTGGCTCTACGGCGACGAGATCGCCGCCTGGGCCGGGCAGGGCGTGGCCGAGGTCCATGTCGCCTATTCGGTGGTACCGGAGGCGCCGCGCTATGTGCAGGATCTGCTCTGGCAACGGCGCGACGCCGTCTGGGCGCAGATCGAAGCCGGCGCCACGGTCTACGTCTGCGGCGACGGCCGACGCATGGCGCCGGCGGTACGCCAGACGCTGATCGACATCGGCACGCAGGTAGGCGGGATGGACGCCACGCAGGCGTCCGACTGGTTCGCCGGGCTGGTGGCGCAGGGGCGGTACCGGCAGGACGTGTTCAACTGACGGCGCGTATTGAGGGGCTGTCCCTCTCCCCCGGCCCCTCTCCCGCAAGCGGGCGAGGGGAGACCCCACTCGGTTTGCCAACCGGCGAGGGAGACGACCCTTCGGTTTGCTCCCCTCTCCCTCTGGGAGAGGGGCCGGGGGAGAGGGCAGGCGCCTGCCGGAGCCCCACCGCTTCCTGGCAGAAATCGACGGATCATTGTCCGTCAGCCGCCCCGCGTCGCCCGTACGCTGGTAGCCATCCCACTCTTATCCGGAGAATCCGATGGCTACCTCCGCCATGCGGCAGGCGCGCGTGCTGGCGCTGTGCCAGGCGCTTTACACCGCCGCGCTGTCCGTTGACCTGACGCTGACCGGGCTGGTCGGCTACACGCTCGCGCCGGACAAGGCGCTGGCCACCTTGCCGTTCGCGCTGATTACCGTGGCCTCGGCGCTGACCGCCATCGCCGCCGCATTCCTGATCGAGCGCTTTGGCCGCCGGCTGGCGTTCTCGCTCGGGGGGCTGGCCTGCGCGTTGGGCGGCGTGGTCTCGGTCTGGGCGATCTATACCCATCACTTCGTGTTGTTCTGCGTCGGCACGGCGCTGGTCGGCGTGTTCCAGGCGTTTGCGCGCTTCTACCGGCTCGCCGCCGCCGATGCCGCGCCCGCGCCGGACAAGCCGCGCGCCATCTCGGCCGTGCTCACCGGTGGCGTGGTCGCCGCCGTCTGCGGGCCGGCCATCGCCGCGTGGAGCGCGGACATGATGCAGCCGCTGCCGTTCGCGGGCTCGTACGCGGTGGTCGCCGTGTTCGGCGTGCTGACCATGCTGGTGCTGGCCTTCGCCTACCGCGAGCCGGCCTCGCTGGCCGCCGGCAGCGCCGCCAGCGATGGCCTGCCCGCGCGCCCGCTSGGCGAGATCGTGCGCCAGCCGRTSTTCSTMGCCGCRTTYGCCAACAACGGCATCGGCAACGCGGTGATGATGTTCGTGATGACGGCCACGCCGATTGCCGCCGTGGCGTGCCAGCACACGATCACGCAGGGCGCGCAGATCATCGAATGGCACCTGGTCGGCATGTACGCGCCGTCGTTCTTCTCGGGCTGGCTGCTGCAACGCTTCGGCAATCCGGCGATGCTGGCCAGCGGCATTGCGCTGTCGGCGCTCGCGGCGGTGGTGGCACTGTGCTCGACCGCGCTGCCGGCCTTCTACCTCGCGCTGCTGTGCCTCGGCATCGGCTGGAATTTCATGTTCGTGGGCGGCACCACACTGCTGGCGGGCAGCTACCGCACCGCCGAGCGCGCGCGCACCCAGGCGACGGCCGAGTTTTCCGCCGCCGTGCTGACCGCGCTGGCCACGCTGGCGGCGGGGCAGGTGCTCTATCACTGGGGCTGGCAGGCCGTGAACCTGGCCGTACTGCCGGCGCTGGCGCTTGCGCTGGTCATCACGCTGCGCTGGCAGCGGCATGCGCGGCGGGTGGGGGCGATGGCGGCACCCGCATGATCGGCCGGCGTATGATCGGGGCCACCTCATCCGTTCCAATCGCTCGATTCCCATGCCCACCGACCTCCATCTCATCGCCGCATCGCCCCGCGTGGTGGTGATCGTGGCGCCGGACCCGGCGCAGGAGCTTGACGTCACCGGGCCGACCGCCGTGTTCGGCGCGGCCAACAAGCTGTGCGGGCAGGCCGAGCCGTTCTACGACGTGCGCGTGGTCAGCGTCAGCGACGACGCCATCGTGCGCACCGAAAGCGGCGTGCGGATGCTGGCCGACGCGCCGTACCACCAGATCGCCGACGCCATCGGCCAGCCCATCGACACCCTGCTGATCTCGGGCGGCTCCGGCCACGCGGCGGCGTCTGACGACGCGCGGTTGATCGGCTGGATCCGCGAGCAGGCGCCCCGGGTGCGGCGGCTCGGCGCGGTCTGCACCGGCGCCTTCGTGCTCGCCCGCACCGGGCTGCTGGACGAAGCGCGCGTGACCACGCACTGGCGCCACGCGGACCGCCTGGCCACGCGCTACCCCCGGCTGACCGTCGATGCGGACCCGATCTGGATTCGCGCGGGCCGCTACTACACCTCGGCCGGCGTGACGGCGGGCATGGACCTGTCGCTGGCGCTGGTGGAGGAAGACCTCGGGTACGCGGTGTCGCTCGAAGTGGCGCGCGAACTCGTCCTGTTCCTGCGTCGACCGGGCAACCAGGCGCAGTTCTCCACCTCGCTGCGCGCGCAGGCGGCCGAGAGCGTGGAGTTGCGGGCCTTGCAGGGATGGATGGCGGATCACCTCGACCGCGACCTCTCGGTAGCCGTACTGGCCGAGCGGGTGGCGATGAGCCCGCGCAACTTCGCGCGCGTGTTCGCCAAGCAGGTGGGGGAGACTCCGGCGCGCTACGTGGAGCGGCTGCGGGTGGAGGCGGTGCGGCGGATGCTGGAGGCCAGCGACCGCCGGCTGGAGAGCATCGCCCACGCCACCGGCTTCGCCAACGCGGACGTCATGCGGCAGGCCTTCCTGCGGCATGTCCAGACCACGCCCGAACGCTACCGGGCGGCCTTCCGGGCGGAACGGGGCGCGGCGGCCTAGCGACCGCCGACCCGCGCCCTTATCCCATTAACGGCTGGATTGCAGCGCCGCGATGCGCTGCTCGATCGGCGGATGGCTCGAGAACATCGCCAGCCACTTGCGGCCGCCCGAGATCCCCATCGCCTGCATGTTCTGCGGCAGGCCATCGGCATCGAGGCCGCCCAGGCGGCGCAGCGCCGAGACCATCGGCGTGGGCGTGCCCATCAGGCCGGCCGCGCCTGCGTCCGCACGGAACTCGCGCTGGCGCGAGAACCACGCCACGATCACGCTGGCCAGGATGCCGAAGAGCAGCTCGCAGATCACCACGGTGATCATGTAGCCGATGCCGGGGCCGCTCGACTCCTCGTCGTTGCGGCGCAGCCACGAATCCACGAAGTAGCCGACCACGCGTGCCATGAAGATCACGAAGGTGTTCACCACGCCCTGGATCAGCGTCAGGGTGACCATGTCGCCATTGGCGATGTGGGCCACCTCGTGCGCCAGCACGGCTTCCACTTCGTCGTGGGACATCGACTGGAGCAGGCCGGTGGACACCGCCACCAGCGAGCTTTTCTTCGACGCGCCCGTGGCGAAGGCATTCGGCTCGCCGTCATAGATCGCCACTTCGGGCATCGGCAGGCCGGCCCGGGTGGCGAGTTTCTCGACGGTCTGCATCAGCCACAGCTCGGTGCTGGTGCTCGGATGGGTGATGACCTGGGCACCGACCGACCACTTGGCGATGGTCTTGGACATCAGCAGCGAGATGAACGAGCCGCCGAAGCCCATCAGCGCGGCGAACGCCAGCAGCATGCCGAGGTTGAGGCCGTTGGATGTCAGGTAGCGGTTCACGCCCAGCAGGCTGGCCGCGACGCTGAGGACGAGCATGACGGCGATGTTGGTCGCCAGGAACAGGAAAATACGTTTCATGGTGTGTGGGGCAAGGATAAAGACGCGGACGAGCCGCAGGCGCGCACGGCGCTGACTGGGCGCCGCACGACAAACGGAACGCGCACGGCCGGCCAGTGGCGGCCACGCGCGCAATGGGGATCAGCCGCGCGGCGGGCGCGGCAAGCGGGGAAGGTGGGGGTCCGGCAGCGTGATGCCGGCATAGCGCGGCAAGGCGCCGCGCACAGAGGGGGCGGCCACACGCGGCATCGGCGCGGGCAACAGCTGTTCGGCGAAGTCGGCGCCCGGCGGCGAGGGCTCGGCGCTATCGGCCGGCATCGGCAGGCCTGGCTCCGCCGGCGCGGCGAAGTCGGCCTGATCGGCCAGCACCGGGTCGGCGGCAATCATCACCGCCTGCATCGACGTCTCCACCTGGGCCACCGGCGTGCTGACGCCTGCCCAGGCCTGCAACGGCAGGAAGGCAAGCAGCACGATCATCAGCAGGAGCCGAAGCGGTTGCACGGAGCGGTGTGACGAGGGGGACGACATTGGCGTCGATTCTACCGCAGGGGGCTGGCGGCCGTTGCCCCGCAGCAAGCTGACGGCAAATCGCCTACACTCCCTCCGTAACCCTGTAATTGCTACAGGGATTTCCGAACCCGGAGAACCAGACCATGCGTATCGGCGAACTGTCCCGCCACAGCGGTTGCGACGTCGAGACCATCCGCTATTACGAGCGCGAGGGGTTGCTCGATGCCCCGCAGCGGGAAGACAACGGCTATCGCCGGTACGGCGACCCGCATCTCGTGCAGCTCAACTTCGTGCGCCATTGCCGTTCGCTGGGGATGAGCCTGTCCGATGTGCGCCGGCTGCGGGATTTCCAGCGCAATCCGTCGCTGGCGTGTGGCGATATCGACACGCTGCTCGACCGCCAGATCGACCAGATTCACGCCCAACGCGTGGCGCTGGAAGCGCTGGAAGGGCAGTTGCGTGCGCTGCGGCATACCTGCGAGAACCCGAACCCGCATCCGGCCAGCGAGTGCGGCATTCTCCAGAACCTCCAGCAGGCAGCCGAAGGGGCGGCCTGCGAATGTCATCCACGGCATTGATGTAATGCGCTCGATTGTATAAGAGCGTATCAATGCGGCGCATAGGGTACACCCTCAGCCCGCGCCATCGGACGGCTGTGCTAGCATGGCCGTTCGTTTTCCCTGCATCTCAGATCATTCTCACGATGTCCCGTCATCTGCCGTTCACCGCATTCGCCATGGTCCGCTTCCAGCGGCCGGCGGGCGCGTGCGTGCGGGTGACGCGCATCGCCATGCGCAGCATCGACCGCCGGATCAACGCCCCGCTTGATCCCGCCCGGTTCCCGGCCTGACCGATCCCCACCAAGCGGGCCCGGCGCCGAACCGGGCCCGAGTCACCGCAGTTTCCATCCTGCCGGCGTCGCCCCATTGCGCCGGCCATTGAATTCCTGACACCCTGGCCGCCGCGCGCCTGAATCTGCGCTCGGCTGCCGCCTTGCGAGAGAGACCTTTGCCATGGCCAAGTCCAACGGCGTTTCCAGCAACGCCCCCACCCTGTACCTGACCGAACTGGACGTGACGCGCCTGGAAGGTATCGCCAGCCGCGCCGCCACCGCCGAACTCGACGAAATGCTGGACGCGCTGCTCACCCGCGCGGCCATCGTGCCGCCGGACGCGATCCCCAAGGACGTGGTGACGATGAACTCGCGCGTGGTCTGCGCACTGGAAGGGGAGCCGGCGCCGCGCGACTGGACGCTGGTCTATCCGGACGATGCCGACCTGGCCGGCGGCCGCCTCTCGGTGCTCTCCCCGGTGGGGCAGGCGCTGCTCGGCGCCCGCGCCGGCCAGACCGTGGACTACCGCCTGCCGGACGGCCGCCAGCAACGCGTGACCGTGCTGGAAGTGGCCTTCCAGCCCGAAGCCAGCGGCCAGTTCACGCTCTGATCTCGCGCTGATTCCCCCGGTCATCCGCCTGGATTGACCGGTCAACGCGGCTGGCACCCCGCCAGTCGCGCCCCCGCGGCCACCGTTCATCGGCAGGTCCAGCGTTTCACGGCGTGCAACGCACCATTCGTCGCAGCGGTATTTCTCGTTGGCGGCCGACCCACTAACCTTCACTCCGTGCTCAGATGGCAACGCAGATTGTTCATCCGGGCAGCAGTTCAGCTGTCTACATAAAAAAGCAGTGAATCAGTTGAAGGAGTCCCAGATGAACGCCAAACGTATCCTTGGCGGCGCCCTTGTGTTCGCCGCATTCGCAGCGTCAGCCGCGGCCATGGCCGCGCCGGCCGCCACCAGCAAGGCTGGTAAGTTCGACGTCTATGCCGATGCCTTGCGCACCGGCAGGTTCGATGTCTACACGGACGGTGCAAAAACCGGCCCGTTCGACACCTATACGGATGGCGCCCGCCAAGGCCCGTTCAACCCGTTCGGCGAAGGCACCCGGCAAGGCAAGTTCGACAGCTTCAGCGAAGGCAGCCGCACGTTCAGTGGAGAGATCTCCGCGACGCCGGTCGACAACTCGCGCAATGGCGACTTGTACGGCTACAACTATCGCGTCTGAACCTAGCTCGTCCTGACGGACAACGCGGCCACTTAGGTGGCCGCGACAGTTTTCTCTCCCACCTGCCCGGCCGACCTCCTCCTTCTCTCTCTCCGCCCGGCAGGTGATTTTTCCTTCCGCTGTTCCCGCCGTTCCCGCTCCCCCGCTTACAGCTTCTTCGCCGCAAACGTATCGCATTTGCGGATATCCCCCGTGGTCAGCCCCTGCCTGAGCCAGCGCACACGTTGTTCGCTCGTGCCGTGGGTGAACGCCTCCGGCACCACGTAGCCCTGCGCTTGCCGTTGCAGCCGGTCGTCACCAATCGCGGCGGCGGCTTTCAGTCCTTCCTCCACATCGCCCGGTTCCAGCAGTGCCTGATTGGCCTTTTGCGCCGTCGCGGCCCAGACGCCGGCCAGGCAGTCGGCCTGTAGCTCCAGACGCACGGATAGCTGGTTCGCCTGCGCCTCGCCCATGCGGCGGCGCGCGGCGTCCACCTTGGCGGACACCCCGAGCAGGTTCTGCACATGGTGGCCAATCTCGTGGGCAATCACGTACGCCTGGGCGAAGTCGCCGCTGGCGCCGAAGCGCTTGCGCAGCTCGTCATAGAAGGCCAGGTCGATATAGACCTTCTGGTCACCCGGGCAGTAGAACGGCCCCATCGCCGACTGACCGGTGCCGCACGCCGTGGGCGTGGCGCCCGAGAACAGCACCAGCGTGGGCGGCGCGTAGCGGCGGTTCAGGTCGGTTTCGAAGATGTGCTCCCATGTCCGCTCGGTATTGCCGAGCACCTTGCGCGTGAACACGGTGAGCTGGTCGGTGGCCGGCGGGCGGTGCGCCTGGGACTGCGGCGCCTGCTGCGGCTGGCCCTGGATGACCGAGGCGCCCTGGAAAATCACCGACGGATCGACCCCAAAGAAATACGAGGCGGCCAGCGCGATAACGATGGTGCCGATACCGATCGATTTGCCGCCGATGGGGAAGCCGCCGCCGCCAAATCCGCCGCCACGGCGGTCTTCCACATTCTGGCTTTCGGCTTCGTCGTCGAGACGCATGAGGGCTCCGTCATAGCTTGTAGATCGGCGGCCACGTGGGGCCGCCATATGTCGGAGCAGTATAGCAATGGCGCCCGACGGTAGATGTCAGCCATCCACCGTCAGGTACATCCCTTAGTGGCCCTCAGCGGGCCCTCAGACCGCCGCCGGCTGGCGCAGCGCGCCGCCGATGCCGAGGTCCGCGTCCAGGCTGCCCGCCACTTTGGTGCCGACTTCGGCCACGCGCAGCAGGTTGGTCGTGCCGCCCTGGCCGAACGGCATGCCGGCCGCAATGGTGATCTGGTCGCCCGGCGCCGCGTAGCCTTCCACCAGGGCCGCGCGGGAGGCGGCTTCCACCATCTCGTCCACGCTCTGCACATCCGGGCTGACCGTCGAATGGATCCCCCAGGCCATGGCCAGCCGCCGCGCAATCTCAAGATTCGGCGTGATGCTGACGATGGGCGCGCACGGCCGCTCGCGCGCGGCACGCAGCGCTGTGGCGCCGGACGACGTGTACGTCACCGTGGCCACCGCGCCGATGATCTGCGTGACCTCGCGCAGCGCCGCGCAGATCGCATCCTGGCGCGTGGAGAGCGGCGCCTCGTGCTGCGCATCGATCATATTGCGGTACAGCGGGTCCTGCTCCACCTCGGTGATGATGCGGTCCATCATCGATACCGCCGGTACCGGATGCCGGCCGTTGGCCGATTCGGCGGACAGCATCACGGCATCGGCGCCGTCGTAGATGGCGCTGGCCACGTCGGAGGCCTCGGCGCGCGTGGGCACCGGCGAGTCGATCATCGATTCCAGCATCTGCGTGGCGATGACGATGGGTTTGCCCAACTGGCGGCAGATGCGCAGGATGCGCTTCTGCACGCCGGGCACGCGCTCGGGCGGCAGTTCCACGCCGAGGTCGCCGCGCGCCACCATCACCGCGTCGGACACGCGCACGATCTCTTCCAGCTGCTGCAAAGCCGCCGGCTTCTCGATCTTCGACAGCACGCCTGCGCGCGTGCCGATGATCTCGCGCGCCTCGGCGATGTCCGAGGGCCGCTGCACGAAGGACAGCGCGATCCAGTCCGCGCCCAGCTCCAGCGCGAAGGCCAGGTCGCGGCGGTCCTTCTCGGTCAGCGCGGGGATGGGGATCACCGCGTCCGGCACGTTTACGCCCTTGCGGTCAGACAGCGTGCCGTTGTTGGCCACGCGCGTGGTGATGCTGCCGCTCGCCACGGCCACGATGTTCAGGCGCACCTTGCCGTCATCGATCAGCAGGGACTGCCCGGCACTGGCCGCGCGGAACAGCTCCGGGTGCGGCAGGTAGACGCGCGTGGCATCGCCGGGCGTGGGGTCGCTGTCCAGCACGAAGGTGTCGCCGGCCTTGACCGCCACCTTGCCCACCGCGAAGGGGCCGATGCGCAGCTTCGGGCCCTGCAGGTCGGCCAGGATGGCGATGGGGCGGCCGGTCTCGGCCTCCACCTGGCGCACGGCGTCGTAGCGCGCGCGATGGTCCTCGTGCGTGCCGTGGCTGAAGTTCAGCCGGAACACGTCTGCGCCGGCATCGAACAATTGGCGGATGACCGCGATGTCCGAGCTGGCGGGTCCGAGCGTAGCAACGATCTTGGCTTTGCGCTGGCGTCTCATGATGTCTCCTTCCTGTTTCCGTGGGGCTCTTGTGCGTCTTGTGGGGCGGCGCGATCCGGGATCAGACGATCAGGATCGCGCGGAAATCGTTGACGTTGGTACGGGTGGGGCCGGTCACGACGAGGTCGTCGAGGCCGGCGAAGAACCCGTAGCCGTCGTTGTTGTCGAGGTGGGCGCGGGCGGACTGGCCACGGGCGCCGGCCCGCGTCAGCGTGTCCGGGCCGAGCAGGGCGCCGGCGTTGTCTTCGGAGCCATCGATACCGTCCGTATCCCCGGCGATGGCGTGCACGCCGGGCAGGCCGTCGAGCGCCACGGCCAGCGCCAGCAGGAATTCGGCATTGCGCCCGCCGCGCCCGTCGCCGCGCACGGTGACGGTGGTTTCGCCGCCGGACAGGATCACGCACGGCTTCTGGAATGGCTGGCCGCGCGTGGCGACCTGCCGGGCGATGGCGGCGTGCACTTCGGCCACATCGCGCGCTTCGCCCTCGATGCAATCGGACAGGATGTGCGCGGTCAGGCCCAGCTCGTGCGCGCGGGCCGCGGCGGCTTCGAGCGACTGCTGGGCGCTGGCCAGCGTGACGCTGCGGTGGCCGGCAAAGCGCGCGTCGCCGGGCTTGGGGGTTTCGCCGGCGCCGCTCTCCAGGTGCCGGCGCACGTTGGCGGGCACCTCGATCTGGTATTTGGCGATGACTGCGAGCGCGTCGGCGCAGGTGGTGGCGTCCGGCAGCGTGGGGCCGCTGGCGATCAGGGTCGGGTCATCGCCGGGGATATCGGAAATCAGCAGGGTCTCGACGCGTGCCGGCGCGCAGGCCAGCGCCAGCCGGCCGCCCTTGAGCGCGGAGAGATGCTTGCGCACGCAGTTCATCTCGCCGATGTTCGCGCCGCTGCGCAGCAGCGCCTTGTTGACCGCCTGCTTGTCTTCCAGTGTCAGGCCCGGGGCCGGTGCCGCCAGCAGCGCGGAGCCGCCGCCGGAAATCAAGCAAAGCACGAGGTCATCGGCGGTCAGTCCCCGCACGGCTTCCACCATGCGTTGGGCGGCGCGCTGGCCTGCGGCGTCGGGTACCGGGTGGGCGGCTTCCACGACCTCGATGCGCCGGCAGTCGGCGCCATGGCCGTAGCGCGTGACCACCAGCCCCGACAGCTCGCCTTGCCAGTGCGCCTCCACGGCCTGCGCCATCGCGGCGGCAGCCTTGCCCGCGCCAATCACCACGGTGCGGCCCTTGGGCGGCGACGGCAGGTGCGGCGGCAGGCAGTGGGCGGCGCTGACGGACGCCACGGCCGTGTCGAACAGGTCGCTCAGCAGCGCGCGCGCGTGGCGGGGATCGCGGAAGTCAGGGAGGCTGCCCTGTCGCTGGGGCGACAGCAGGGCGGCGGTGGCGTCGGTGGAAAGCATGTGGGGTCCGGAAGGCAAGGCAAGACCCGGGCACGGGGCCCGGGCGGGTGAGGCTAGGTACGCTTACATCGCGCTATTACATCGCGCTATTACTTCGCGCTTTTTGCGATCTCATGGTTCGACATGATCTCGATCGCCCGGCACAGCGCCGAGTGGTCGAGCTTGCCGAAGCCGTTGGCTGCGCATGCGTTGAACAGCTCCTGCGCGGTGGCCGTGTTCGGCAGCGACACGCCCAGCGTCTTGGCCCCTTGCAGCGCCAGATTCAGATCTTTCTGATGGAGTTCGATGCGGAAGCCGGGGTCGAACGTGCGCTTGACCATCCGCTCGCCGTGCACTTCCAGAATGCGCGACGCCGCGAAGCCGCCCATCAGCGCCTGACGCACCTTGGCCGGGTCGGCGCCAGCCTTCGACGCGAACAGCAGCGCCTCGGACACCGCCTGGATGTTCAGCGCCACGATGATCTGGTTGGCCACCTTGGTGGTCTGGCCGTCGCCGTTGCCGCCGACCAGCGTGATGTTCTTGCCCATCAGCTCGAACAGCGGCTTGACCTGATCGAACGCCTCGGCCGGGCCGCCCACCATGATGGTCAGCGAGGCCGCCTTGGCGCCCACCTCGCCGCCGGAGACCGGCGCGTCGAGGTAGGAGGCGCCGAGCTTGTTGATGCGCGCCGCGAAGTCCTTGGTGGCGATCGGCGAGATCGAGCTCATGTCCACCACGATCTTGCTGTAGCTGGCTTCCTTGCCGGCCGTCTTGAGCGCCGCCGCCACGCCCTTGTCGGCGAACAGCACCGCCTCCACGTGCGGGGTGTCCGGCACCATGATGACGATGATGTCCGCGCGCTTGGCGACTTCCTCGGCGCTGGTGCACACGGTCACGCCGGCATCGACCAGCGCCTGCGGCGCCGGATTGACATCGTGCACGAACAGCGTGTGCCCGGCGGCGCGCAGGTGGCCCGCCATCGGCGCGCCCATGATGCCAAGGCCGATAAAGCCGACGTTTCGTTGATCTGCCATGCAATGTCTCCTCTCTAATCTATCGAAAAATTCTTGAATGTCTGCGGGGCGCGCGGCTTACTGCACGCCCATCGCGGCGCGCCARCCCAGGCCGGCCTCGGTGGTGGTCTTCGGCTTGTACTCGCAGCCGATCCAGCCGGTGTAGCCAATCTCGTCCAGGTAGCCGAACAGGAACGGGTAATTCAACTCGCCCGTGCCCGGCTCGTTGCGGCCCGGGTTGTCCGCCAGCTGCACGTGGCGGATCTTCGGCAGGTTGGCCTTGAGCGTCGCGGCGATCTCGCCCTCCATGCGCTGCATGTGATAGATGTCGTACTGCACATACAGATTCGTCGCATTGACTTGACCGATCAGGTCCACCGCCTGCTGGGTGCGCGAGAGGAAGAAGCCGGGGATGTCGAAGGTGTTGATCGGCTCGATCAACAGGTCGATCTGCTCCTTCGCCAGCGCGGCAGCCGCGAAGCGCAGGTTCTCCACCAGCGTCTCGTTGGCCTGCTCGCGCTTGACGTCCTGCGGCAGCTTGCCGACCAGGCAGTTCAGCTGGCGCACGCCGAGCACCTTCGCGTACTTGATCGCCTCGCCCACGCCTTCCTGGAACTCGCCCACGCGGTCCGGGTGGCAGGCGATGCCACGCTCGCCGGCCTCCCAGTTGCCGGCGGGCAGGTTGTGCAGCACGAGGTCCAGCTGGAACCGGCTCAGCCGGTCGGCAATCTGGTCCGCATGGAACGCGTACGGGAACAGGAACTCCACGCCCCGGAATCCGGCGCGGGCGGCGGCCTCGAAGCGGTCCAGGAAGGCCACTTCGTTGAACAGCATGGTCAGGTTGGCGGCGAGCTTTGGCATGTGTGTCTCTCTCCCGGTCAGGCGGTGGCCACTTCTTCGGACAGGATGGCCTCGTCGGCGTCCTCGATGTCCTCGATCGGCTCGAACTCGTTGATGTTGTCGATCTCGGTACCCATCGCGATATTGGTCACGCGCTCCAGGATCACTTCCACCACCACCGGCACCGAGAACTCGGCCATCAGGTCACGCGCCTCGGCGAAGGCCGGCGCGATGTCCTCGGGCTTGTGCACGCGGATCGCCTTGCAGCCGAGCCCTTCCACCACCTTGACGTGATCCACGCCATAGCCGTCCAGCTCCGGCGCGTTGACGTTGTCGAACGCCAGCTGCACGCAGTAATCCATCTCGAAGTTGCGCTGCGCCTGACGGATCAGGCCGAGGTAGGAGTTGTTCACCACGAGGTGGATGTACGGCACCTTGAACTGCGCGGCSACGGCCAGTTCCTCGATCATGAACTGGAAGTCGTAGTCGCCCGAGATGGCCACCACGTCCGATTCCGGCGAGGCGGTCTTCACGCCGATGGCGGCGGGGATCGTCCAGCCGAGCGGGCCGGCCTGACCGCAGTTGATCCAGTGGCGCGGCTGGTTCACCGACAGGAACTGCGCAGCGGCGATCTGCGACAGGCCGATGGTGCTGACGTAGCGCACGTCGCGCGGGAAGTACTGGTTCATCTCGCGGTACACGCGTTGCGGCTTGATGGGCACGTTGTCGAAGTCGCTCTTGCGCTTCATGGTGCGGCGGCGCTTCTGCACATCGGCCACCCAGGCCTTGCGGCACGGCAGGCGGCCGGCCATCTTCATCTCGCGCGCCACTTCCACGAACAGCTCCAGCGCGGCCTTGGCGTCCGAGACGATGCCGAGGTCCGGGCCGAACACGCGGCCGATCTGCGTCGGTTCGATATCGACGTGAACGAATTTCCGACCCTTCGTATAGACATCGACGCTCCCCGTGTGGCGGTTGGCCCAGCGGTTGCCGATGCCCATCACGAAGTCGGACGCCAGCAGCGTGGCATTGCCGTAGCGGTGCGAGGTCTGCAGGCCGACCATGCCGGCCTGGAGCGGATGGTCGTCGGCGAGCACGCCCCAGCCCATCAGCGTCGGCACCACCGGCACGTTGACCAGTTCGGCGAACTGCACCATCAGGTCGGCCGCATCGGCGTTGATCACGCCGCCGCCGCAGACGATCAGCGGGCGCTCGGCCGCGTTGAGCATGGCGATGGCCTTTTCGATCTGCGCGCGCGAGGCGGCCGGCTTGTACGGCTGGAGCGGCTGGTAGGTCTCCGGGTCGAATTCGATCTCGGCCACTTGCACGTCGAACGGCAGGTCGATCAGCACCGGACCCGGGCGGCCCGAGCGCATCAGGTGGAACGCCTGCTGGAACACCTGCGGCACCAGCGCCGGCTCGCGCACGGTCACGGCCCACTTGGTCACCGGCTTGGCGATCGATTCGATATCGACGGCCTGGAAATCTTCCTTGTACAGCCGGGCGCGCGGCGCCTGGCCGGTCACGCAGAGGATGGGGATGGAATCCGCCCAGGCCGAGTACAGGCCCGTGATCATGTCCGTGCCGGCGGGGCCCGAGGTGCCCACGCACAGGCCGATATTGCCCGGCTCGGCACGCGTATAGCCCTCGGCCATATGCGAGGCGCCTTCCACGTGGCGGGCCAGCAGGTGCTTGATCGAACCGGCCTTGCGCATGGCCGAGTAGAACGGGTTGATCGCGGCGCCGGGCACGCCGAACGCGGTGGTGATGCCTTCCTTCTCCAGCACGGCGATGGCCGCGTCAACTGCTCTCATCTTCGGCATGTCTGTCTCCAGGGATCGAATTGAAATGGGTGAAATGTCCGCTGGCGTCGATCCTATGCCCGCAGCGGGGCGCGGATAAACAGAAGGGCGATCAGTTGATTCGATACCTGGGGTATGCAATGACCTCGCCGGCGCCGCTATGAAGTGACGAATTCAATACGTTGCAGTGCGGAATCCGCGTCCCCCACAAGCGTGGGGGTTGGGTCGATTTGGGGTGGATTGGGTGCAATTCGGGCTTTCGGTAGCAGGCCGCCCCAGCCAAAATAGCGGGCTCTGTTCTCGCCATCGCCTTGCCATGTACACGCGGCTGCCGTCCACCTATGAATTGATCGAAGCGCTCCAGGCCGGACCCACCGAGCGCGCGCCGGACAGCCGGCTCGCGGGCGTGCTCTGGGCCGGCTTCGTGCTCGCGCTGGTGCCGGCGCTGGTGGCCGGGGGCGGGCTGGTCTGGTGGCACGAGATCCTCGGCCAGGCGCCGCCCGTGTGGCTGCCGCAGGTGTTCCACGGGCTGCTGGCGGTGTGCGGCGTGTTCTACGTGGGCGCGTGGCTGGTGCGCCTGCTGGTGCGGCGCGATGCGCTGCGGCATCCGCTGCGCTGGCTGTCGCGCCGGGTGGATGTGGAGAGCGATGCCGAGGACGCGCTGGTGCTTCGGCTCGGGCGTGTTCCCGCGCTCCAGTTGCGCGCGCGCCAGCGGCGCATCGTGCTGCAGGCGCGGCTCTGGGAAGGCGCCGCCCGCACGGTAGCGCTGGTGCTGGCGCTCGGCCCAGCGGCGGCCGTGCTGGCCGATGGGCTGGTCGTGGCGGCGCCCGACAAGGGGCCCGCGCTGGTGGCCGTGTACGGCGCCGTGCTGGTGGCCGGCGCGGCGTTCGCCCTGTTCGCCCAGTTGCAGTGCTGCGCGCCGCTGCGGCGGCTGGCCCACGTGCTGGGCGAGGCCGCCGAGATCAGCGACGCGCTGTTGCGCAGCCGCCCCAGCTGACCCGCCGGGGCTGCGAATGCCTCACAATGTGCCAGCAGGAGACAACCGGCTTGACTGGCCCATATGGATAAACTCAAACAAATCGAAGCCTTCATCGCCGTGGTGGAACATGGCAGCATGGCCGCCGCCGCGCTCACGCAGAACGTGACGCCGGTGATGATCGGCCGCCGCATCAACGCGCTCGAGGCGCGCATCGGCGTGAAGCTGCTGCACCGCTCCACACGCCGCATCGTCGTGACGGAGCAGGGCGCGGCGTTCATGGAGCAGTGCAAGAAGGCGCTGTCCGACCTGGACCGCGCCGAGATGCTGATTGCCGAAGGCAAGCACAAGGCCACCGGCCACCTGATCGTGTCCGCCCCGGCCGCGTTCGGCCGCAAGCATGTGGCGCCGCACGCGCCGGCGTTTCTGCGTGCCAATCCCGAAGTGCAGATTTCGTTCAACCTGACGGACCGCGTGGTGGATCTCGTGCGCGAGGGCTACGACGTCGGCATCCGCATCGGCGGCGCCATCGACCCGAATTTCGTGGCGATCAAGCTCGCGACGAACAAGCGGGTGGTCTGCGGCACGCCGGCCTACTTCGCCAAGCATGGGGTGCCGCACACGCTCGAGGATCTGGAGCGGCATAACTGCCTGGCCTTCAACCTGCAAGGCGGGCAGCAGCGCGGCTGGTATTTCCAGCAGAACGGCAAGACGGTGACGGTGCGCGCGCGTGGCAACCTCGATTGCAACGACGGGGAATTGCTGCACCGCTGGACCGGCGAGAGTCTGGGACTGGGCTGGCGCTCCACCTGGGAGATCCTGCCGCAGCTGGAGAGCGGCGAGTTGATCACGGTGCTCGACGAATACGCGCTGCCGGACTACGACATCCTCGCGGTGTATCCGCAGCAGCGGCCGGTGCCGGCCAAGATCCGCTTCTTCATCGAACACCTGAAGACGGCGTTCGCAAAGCCCGGCTACTGGACCGGGCGCGCCGAAGCGTAAAACAGGGCCGTAAACGAAAAAGCCCGCAGCCGTTGCGGTCTGCGGGCAGCCCTTCTTGCGAAGGGCGGGGAGAGCTCATGAAGTGCGCCCCCGCAACTTCATGGCGAGAGGAATGATGCGCCTCCCGCCGCGTTTTGGACTTGATCGCCGTCAAGCGCCAGGCATTCCCTGACGATGCAGTGATCAGGCCAGCAACGCCGTCACCAGATCCTTGCCGCGCGACGCGCCCGGAACTTCCTCGAAGTGCAACGCCGCCTCCACATGCGCGAGGTGATCGACCATCAGCGTGACTGCCCGATCCGCATCGCCCGCGCGCGCGGCGTCGATGAACTCGCGATGCTCGTCGGAGGAACACGTGGCATCGCGCCGGCTCTGGTACAGCATGGTGATGACCGCGCTGCGCATGGACAGCTCGCGCATGATCTCGGTCAGCACGTTGTTGCCAACCACCTCCGCCAGCACGATGTGGAAGTCGCCCAGCAGCCGGGTGCGCACCTGCGCGTCGTTGCCGCCCAGGGACTTGCGCTCGGCGGCCAGATGCTTGTCGATGCGCTTGTAGTCCGCCGCTGTGGCCTTCGCCACGAACTCGCGCGCCAGCGCGGCCTCCAGGATGCGGCGCACCGCGAAGACTTCACGCGCCTCCTCGGCACTCGGCTTGGCGACGAAGGCGCCCTTGTCCGGCACGATCTGGATGACCTTGTCCTTGGACAGCATCAGCAGCGCGGCCCGCACCTTGGTGCGGCTGACGCGATAGACGCTGGCCAGCGCCTCCTCCCGCAGCTTGGTGCCGGGGGGCAGGCGGTGCGAGACGATGGCGGCGACGATGTCGTCGGCAATCGCCTCGGCGGTCATGTCTGGATCGATGTGCTCGGGCATGGTGTCGCGCCTCTCGCCTCTGGGGGCGGACCGGCGCGGTGCGGGATTGGGAATGCGTGATTCTAGCGCCCCGCGACCGTGCCAGGCAGCGGCGCACCCACGGGGACTTTCCCGGTGTCCGCGCCGAGGCTGTCGCCCAGCGCCTCCAGGCCCGCGTCGAGATCACCCGCCGGAATCGTGCCGTTGAGCACCGCGTGGGCACGCTCCCGGTCGATATCCTTCTCCCAGGCCGCCACCACCACCGTCGCCACGCAGTTGCCGATCAGGTTGCCCACGGCGCGCGCGATGCCGATGAACCAGTCGACGGACAGCACCAGCACCAGGCCGATGGCGGGAATCGCCGGATGCGCCGACAGCGTCGCCGCCAGGATCACGATGGCCGAGCCCGGAATGCCGTGCGCGCCCTTCGAGGTGACCAGCGCCACGGCCAGAATGCCGAGCAGGTCGCCCAGCGCAAGCGGCGTATTCGTGGCTTGGGCGATGAAGACCGCCGCGAGCGTCAGGTAGATCGAGAACGCATCGAGGTTGAACGAGTAGCCGGTAGGAATCACCAGCCCGACCACCGACTTGCGCACGCCCATGAATTCGAGCTTCTTCATGACCTGCGGGAGCACGCTGTCCGAGGACGCCGTACCCAGCACCACCAGCAGTTCAGCCTTCAGATAGCGGATCAGCTTGATTACCGAGAACCCGCAGATCCGCATGATGGTGCCGAGCACCACGAGCACGAAGATCGTCACCGCGCCGTAGAACAGGATCACCAGGAAGCCGAGCTGCTTGAGCGAGCCGATGCCGTACTTGCCCACCGTGAACGCCACCGCGCCGAGCACGCCCAGCGGGGCCAGCTTGATGATGAAGCCCATCATCTTGAACAGCGTGTGGGAAAAGGTGTCGATCAGGCGCACCAGCGGCTTGCCCGGCTCGCCCACCAGCGACAGCGCGCAGCCGAACAGCACGGAGACCAGCAGCACCTGGAGCACGTCGCCGTTGGTGAAGGCGCCCATCACCGTGTTCGGGATCAGCTTGAGCAGGAAATCGACCGTGCCGGCGCTTTTCACCTTCTCGGCGTTGTCGATATAGGCGGCCATGGCCGAGATATCGAGCGTGCGCGGGTTCACGTTCATGCCCGTGCCGGGTTGGAACACGTAGGCCAGCACGATGCCCAGCGCCAGCGCGATGGTCGTGACGATCTCGAAGTAGATCACCGCCTTGATGCCGACCCGGCCCACCTTCTTCAGCTCGCCGGCGCCGCAGATACCGGCCACGACCACGCAGAACACGATGGGGCCGATCAGCATCTTGATCAGCTTGATGAAGGCATCGCCAAGGGGCTTGAGCTTGGCGGCGAACTCGGGAAAGCAGAGCCCGAGCAGGGTGCCGAGCACCAGGGCGATCAATACCTGGCCGAATAGCGAGCGAGTCAAGCGGCTAAAACTGCGGGCATGCAGGCGAGGGGGGCGCTGCGCGGGAAGGGATTGCTGCATCGTTGTCTCCGTGCCGGGCGGGTCCGGAATGGCCTGCCCTGATCTGGGTTTGGGAACGCCACGCCACCCTCGGCCGGGCTCGACAGGATTGTCGATAAACGATTGTCCGGGCGGGATTGTCGGTGCGTGCAGGCCAATATAGTGCATATCATTTTTGTATGCAATTTTTGAATTCACTGTGCTAACATGAATCGCAGAGAATAGAGCTTCGGCACCGGGCGCCCGCCCGGACTGGCGCCCCCGCCAGGACCCTCAGCGCCGGGCTACATGTAGATCGCAGGAGACCCGCTATGGCAGTAACCCCGGCAGCAACCCCGACGACTTTGGCCCCGGAGGCCGGCGCCCGCATCATGGCCTGGGCCGACGCCCTGGCCGTCCACACCGAGCAGCCCGGGCTGCTGACCCGCACCTACCTGACCGACGCCCACCACGGCGCCGCCGCACAACTAGCCGAATGGATGCGCGAAGCCGGCATGACCGTGCGCCGCGACGCCGCCGGCAACGTCATCGGCCGCTACGAAGGCACCTCGCCCGACGCTCCCGCGCTGCTCACCGGCTCCCACTTCGACACTGTGCGCGATGCTGGCCGCTATGACGGCAACCTCGGCGTGATCCTGCCGATTGCCTGCGTGGCCGAGTGGCACCGCCAGGGCAAGCGCTTCCCGTTCGCCATCGAGGTGGTCGGCTTTGCCGAGGAGGAGGGCGTGCGCTTCAAGGCGACGCTGCTGGGCAGCCGTGCGATTGCCGGCACCTTCGACACCAATGTGCTCGACAACGTCGATGACTCCGGCAAGACCATGCGCGAGGTAATGCGCGCGGCCGGCTTCGACGCTGCCGAGCTACCCGCCGCCGCCCATGACCGCCAGCGCGTGCTGGGCTTCGTCGAGGTGCATATCGAGCAGGGCCCGGTGCTGCTGAACGAGGGCCTGGCCGTGGGCGTGGTCACCGCCATCTCGGGCGCCACGCGCTTTATCGTCGAACTGGAAGGGCTGGCCGGCCACGCCGGCACCGTGCCGATGGACATGCGCCGCGACGCCGCGATGGCCGGCGCGGAGATCGGCCTCTATATAGAGAAGCGTTGCAGCGGCAAGCCGGGCCTGGTCGGCACGGTCGGCCAGTTCAACGTGCCCAATGGCGCGACCAACGTGGTGCCGGGCCGCGCCGTGTTCTCCATCGACATCCGCGCCGGGCAGGACGCCGAGCGCGAGGCCGCCGTCAACGACGTGCTGGCCGAGATCGAACGCATCGGCGCGCGCCGCAACGTGCGCGTGCAGGTGCGCAAGACCCACGAAGCCAAGAGCGTGCCGTGCGCGCCGTGGCTGCAATCGCAATGGGCCGCCGCCGTCGAACGGCAGGGCGTGCCGGTGCGGCACCTGCCTTCGGGCGCCGGCCACGACGCCATGGCGATTTCCGCGATTGCCGATGTGGCGATGCTGTTCGTGCGCTGCGGCAACGGCGGCATCAGCCATCACCCCACCGAGACCATGACCCCCGAAGACGCGCAGACCGCCGCGCGGGTGTTCGCCGATTTTGTCGAGCACTTCCAGCGGCAGCAGTAAGCCCCGGCGGTACCACGCAGCGCGCCCAAGCCATTTATCGAACAAATCCGAATCCAGAGCCAGAACATGACCGCACGAGACAACATGAACCCCATCGAGACCACGCTCACGCAGACCATCGACGCGCTGCGTCCGCAGCAGGAGGCCTTCCTGGCCGAGCTGGTCAAGGTGCCGTCCGACAACCCGCCTGGCGACTGCGACGCCCACGGCAAGCGCGCCAGGACGCTGCTCGAGGGGCTGGGTTTCCAGGTGGAAGCGCACAAGGTGCCCGAGGACAAGGTCCGCGCGGCGGGCATGATCAGCGCCACCAACCTGCTGGTGCGCAAGACCTTCGGCAAGGGCGGCCCGACCATCGCCATGAACGCCCACGGCGATGTGGTGCCCCCGGGCCTGGGCTGGACCAAGGACCCGTACGGCGGCGAGATTGCCGACAGCGAGCACGGCCCGGTGATGTATGGCCGTGGCGTGGCGGTGTCCAAGTCGGACTTCGCCACCTACGCCTATGCGGTGCTGGCGCTTCAGGAAGCCGAGAAGCAGGGCGCCAAGCTCAACGGCACGGTGGAACTCCAGTTCACGTACGACGAGGAAACCGGCGGCGACATCGGCCCGAAGTTCCTGCTCGACGAAGGGCTGACCAAGCCTGACTACGCGATTTCGGCCGGCTTCTCGTACGGCATCACCTCGGCCCACAACGGCTGCCTGCACGTGGAAGTGACCGTCAAGGGCAAGCAGGGCCACGCGGCGATGCCGCACACCGGCGTGGACGCCATCGAGGCCGCCACCCACATCCTGCAGGCGATCTACGGCCTGCGCGCGGAGCTGGCCACGCGCAAGAGCAAGGTGCCGGGCATCGACACGGCCACGCTGAACGTCGGCCTGATCAAGGGCGGCATCAACACCAACGTGGTGCCGGACCTGGTCACCTTCCGCGTGGACCGCCGCATGATTCCGGAAGAGATCGGCTTCGATGCCGAAGGCGAACTGCGCGCCGTGGTGGAGCGTGCCGCCAAGGACCGCCCGGGTATCGAGGTCAAGGTGGAACGCATCATCCTGGCCGAGCCGCTGTCCGAGCTGCCCGGCGTGGAGAAGCTGATCGGCGCGCTCAAGAGCCGTGCCGAGGCCGTGTTCGGCGTGGAGATCCCGGTGCAGGGCGTGCCGCTCTACACCGACGCCCGCCACTACACCAGCCACGGCATTCCCACGGTGCTGTACGGCGCCGGCCCGCGCACGCTGATGGAGGCGCGCGGCCACAACTCGGACGAGAACCTGCGCCTGAACGACCTGAACCGCGCGACCAAGGTGGTGGCGCTGGCGCTCTCGGACCTGATGGCCTGATTCCGATGGTCTGAGCGCCTGTAAAGAACCCTTTGTTGTGACTTGCGGCCCGCGCGACTTCCGTCTCGCGGGCTTTTTTCATGGCCCGGCTAGGCGGTCAGGCCCTCTTCGGGCGATGCCAGGCTGACCAGCCAGCGCCGCACCACCTGTTCTTCCTCGGACGTCAGCCCAGCGCGCAGATCCTCGTCGACCTTTGTCGCACGCGCCTTGCAGCCCGCCAGCAAGGTGCGGCCGGCCTCGGTCAGGGCGATGGTCTGGATGCGCCCGTGCACCGGATGCGGCGTGCGGGCGATGGCGCCCACCTTTTCCAGGTTGTTCATGATCACGCTCACGGTCTGCGGCGTCAGCAGCGCCAGCCGCGCCACGTCCGCGCCCGAGATGCCCGGGTAGGCGCCTAGCATCGTCAGCACGAAGAACTGCGGCACGGTCACGCCGAGGTCGTCGAGCGCGCGTTCCATGCGCAGCCGGTTGGCGGCGCTGGCCTGCCGCAGCAGGTAGGCCAGATAGCCGCTCTCGCCGCGCTTGC
This sequence comes from Cupriavidus sp. 10L43_2, assembly GCF_056395265.1. Lineage (NCBI taxonomy): Bacteria > Pseudomonadati > Pseudomonadota > Betaproteobacteria > Burkholderiales > Burkholderiaceae > Cupriavidus > Cupriavidus sp. 10L43_2. Next base: position 71,255 of record NZ_JBFTJE010000015.1, on the reverse strand, counting down.
CTTCGCCGGGCGCCGGAAGGCGTGACGCCTCCGCCGCTGATGCCCCTACCTGCGCTGTGGTCTTAGCCATAATGTCAAAGCTCTTATATCATGTTCGAACTCTTACATCTTACCTCAACCGACCGACCGGGCCAACCGGACCAAGGAGCACGACATGACGATGGATTTCCAACAATTTACGGCGACAGCCCCCGATGTCTACGCCGCACTGGGCGGCGTGGGACGCGCGGTGGACGCGTCCGGCCTGGACAAGGCGCTGACCGAACTGGTGAAGCTGCGGGTCTCCCAGCTCAACGGCTGCGCGTTCTGCCTGCAATTCCATCTGAACATCGCGCGCAAGCTCGACATCGACCCGCGCAAGTTCGATCTGCTGGCCGGATGGCGCGACGCCGGCATCTACACCGTGCGCGAGCAGGCGGCCCTGGCCTTGGCCGAAGCGCTCGTCCGCATGACCGACCACGCCGCGCTGGACGCCGCGCAGGCGCAGGTCAAGGCGGTCTTCACGAAGGAGGAACGCGTGTTCCTGGCCACCGCCATTGCCGCCATCAACGCGTGGAACCGCATCGCCGTGGGGCTGCACTTCCCGCCGCCGGCCGCCACGCCCGCCACCGGGAGCCGCGCATGAGCACCGTCGTCAAAGAAATCGACCTGATTCAGATTCGTCGCATCGACACCGGCGGCGAAGTGGCGGCCTGTTTCCCGCTGATGCACCAGCTCCGGCCGCATCTGGCCGATGCCGATGAACTCGTGGCGCGCTGGCGGCGGCAGGCCGACGTGGGCTACCGCCTGGTCGGCCTGTGGGATGACGGCCAGCTCGTGGCGCTGGCCGGGTACCGGATGCAGGAGAATCTCGTCTACGGCGATTTCCTGTATGTGGACGACCTGGTTACCGACGCCAACATACGCAGCGCCGGGTACGGCCGGATGCTGATGGACTGGCTCAAGGAAGAGTCCCGCGCGCTCAATGCCCGCCTGCTGGTGCTGGATACGCCACTCACCAACGTGCTGGGCCATCGTTTCTATTACCGTAACGGTCTGCTGGCCCAGACGCTGCGCTTCAAATATCAATTGGACTGAGACATGACGACATTGCTCCACCTGAACGTCAGCCCCCGGGGCGAGACGTCGCACAGCCGCCGCGCGGCCGACTGGATTCGCCAGAAGCTGGCCGCGCAACACGCGCCGCTGACCGTGCTCGAACGGGACCTCGCCGCCGACCCGCTGCCACCCATCGGCGCGGCGTTCACGGAAGCCAACATGGCCGGCGCGGCCGGGCTGCTGAAGGAAGGGGAGGTGCCGCCGGCGCTCGCGCTGTCCGAGACGCTGATCGCGGAACTCGAGGCGGCCGACATGGTGCTGCTGGCCACGCCGATGCACAACTTCACGGTGCCGGCCACGCTGAAGACCTGGATCGACCTCGTCGTGCGGCCCGAGCGCACCTTCCGCAGCTCGCGGCAGGGCAAGATCGGACTGCTGCGCGACCGGCCCGTGCTGGCCGTGGTGGCCTGCGGCGGCCCGGTCCGCGAGGGCCCCGGCAGCCAGCAGGACTTCCTGACGCCTTACCTGAAGTACRTGCTCGGCACGATCGGCCTCACCAGTGTGGAAGTGCTGCGCATGGACAACACCGCCCGAGGTCCGGAGTACATCGCCCACGGGCTGGAGCACCTGCAGACCTGGGCCGATGCCACGCTGCCGGGGTTGGCGGTGGCTGCCGCCTGATCAGCCGGGCACCGAGGCGTCGCCCACCCCCAGCGGGCGCTGCATCAGCACCGTGTCGATCCACTGGCCGTGCTTGAGTCCGACCGATTCGAGCCGGCCCACCGTCCGGAAGCCCAGCCGCTCGTGCACGGCCACGGACCCGGCACCCTCGCCGCTGGCGGTGATGGCCACCACAGCCACCATCTGGCGCCACGGCCCGGCCTCGCAGCGGGCAATCAGTTCGGCCAGCAGCGCGCGGCCCAGGCCCTCGCCGGTATGGCGATGACCGATATAGATCGAATCCTCGATAGCGAAGCGGTAGGCGCTGCGCGCGCGGTAGGACGACGCGTAGGCGTAGCCCAGCACCTCGCCATCCCGCTCGGCGACGATGTACGGCAGGTGCTTCTTGAGTACCTCGCCATACCGCAGGCGCATGTCGTCCACGGACGGGATCACTTCCTCGAACGAGGCGCGCCCGTGCTCGACATGATGGGCGTAGATGGCATGGATGGCCGGCACGTCGTCGGGCGTGGCATCGCGGAGGTGGAAGGGCTTGCGGGGGGCGGATGATTCGGACACGGTGTTTCGGAGGCAGTCAGACCAGTCAGGGAAATCTTGTGCGAAGCACATTCCGTACCTTACCGCGTCGCGCGCGCAGGCGCTTGTATATAGTGCGGTGATATTTATCCGGAGACCGCCACCATGATCACGATCTACCACAACCCCCGTTGCTCGAAGTCGCGCGAGACGCTCGCGCTGGTCGAGTCGGCGGCGCAGCGTCTGGGCGAGCCGGTTGAGGTGGTGGAGTACCTGAAGCAGCCGCCCACGCTGGCCACGCTGCGCCAGCTCCATACGATGCTGGGCCTGCCGGTGCGCGAGATGCTGCGCAGCAACGAGGATGTCTACAAGGAGCTCGATCTGGCCGACCCCGGCCTGACCGACGGCGAACTGCTGGCCGCCGTAGCCGACAACCCGATCCTGCTGCAACGCCCGGTGGTGGTCCGCAACCGCCAGGCCGCCATCGGCCGCCCGCCCGAAGCCGTGTCGGCCCTGCTGGACTGACCGGCTGCACCAATTCGGGGCCCGAAATAGAACCGGCCTCCCGCAAGGGGAGGCCGGCCGGTCAGACAGGCGATCCGCGTCAGGCGAGTCGTCGTAATCAAACACCCAGCCAGTGCAGGGCCTCCTGACCGAAAGCGATGGCGGCGAGCACCACCAGCAGCGTCACCAGCGTGACCGTGCTGACATAGACCGTAGCCTTGGCGATTTCCGCATCCTCGCTCGGAGAATGCATCCGGGTGATGGCGGAAGTGCGCGCGTGGGTGCGGTGTGGCCAGTGCAGTCTGCCGCTCAGGTCCTTGAAATGGAGATCGGGATGGAATCGCATGGCACACCTCCTCGGGCGTCGGTAGCCGCTTCAACAGCCACTTCTACTATAGGCAAACGCCACGGGAAACGCGCCGTTTCCTGCGACCGCCGGGGCGTACCCAGTTCAGCGTTCGACGGTTGGATGTGAGCTATCGCTATCGTTGGAATCCGCGCCAGCAGCAGAATTTGCCGAAGCGACCGTCGCCAGCGTCGCTTCCCGCGCGCGCAGCTCGGCCAGCATGTTGCAGAACAGGGCGCCCTGCTCGAGGGCGTCGTCCAGGGCGATGTGGGTGTGTGGCAATGGGTCGTGCCAGTGGGCCGGGAAGGCCGGCTTGACCGACTTCCGGTACGGCCGCCCGGTCAGCGCGAAGCCGAGCGTCTTGATGTCCAGCGCCGCCCAGCCGAAGGGCGAGCGGCCGGCGTACCGCATCATGTACCAGAACACCCAGGTGAAATCGAAACCGGCCGGAAAGGCGATGAACACCGGCTTGCCCGGCAGGCTTTCCACCCATTCCACGTAGCGCGGCATCACATCCTCGGGGCGTTCGAGGTCGCGCCGGCACGCCGCCCAGGCCTCAGGCTGGGTCTTCCACCACTGCATCTGCACCGGATGGCCGGCGGCGCCGGGCAGGGTTTCGAGGTTGGCGGAGAAGGTGCCGAGCACGGTCTTGTCGGCCAGCATCGCCGCCGAGGCGAACGAGAGCATCGAATGCGGGCCCGGGATCGGGCCGTCGGCCTCCACGTCGGTGCTGACGTAGATCTCGGGACGGGTATCGGGTGCCTGCTTCTTCGCCATCGGGGTGATTTCAGGCCGCGTCGATCAGGTGATCGGCCACGTAGGGGTTGTTGCGGCGTTCCTCGCCGAAGGTAGACACCGGGCCGTGCCCGGGCACGAAGGTCACGTCCTCGCCCAGCGGCCACAGCCGCGTGCGGATCGAGCGGATCAGGTCGGCGTGGTTGCCGCGCGGGAAATCGGTCCGGCCGATTGAGCCCGCGAACAGCACATCGCCGACGATCGCCAACTGGTTGGCGCGCGAGAAGAACACCACGTGGCCCGGTGTGTGGCCGGGGCAGTGGTAGACCTCGAGCGTCTCGCCGCCGAACGTCACGGTGTCGCCGTTGTCCAGCCAGCGATCCGGCTCGAACGCCTCCGCATGGCCGAAGCCGAAGCGGCGCGTCTGGTCGGGCAGTTGATCGATCCAGAACCGCTCGGCCTCGTGCGGCCCCTCGATCGGGATGTCGAGCTGGCGCGAAAGCGCCGCTGCGCCGGCGCAATGGTCGACGTGACCGTGCGTCAGGAAGATCTTTTCCAGCGTCACGCCTTGCTCCGTGACGGCGGCCAGGATGCGGTCGAGGTCGCCGCCGGGGTCGCACACGGCGGCACGGCCGGTGGTCTCGTCGATCCACAGCGAGCAGTTTTGTTGGAACGGGGTGACGGGAATCAGGAGGACTTTCATGGGTCGATGCGGGCGCTTTGTCGTGTGCGCCACGGCACGGTCTGGCCGAGGCGGTCATTGTAACGTCGCCCCATGGCCCCCCGTCTCAAACGGGTGTCAGACGGGTTGAGACGATTCTGAAAGTGAATTTTAAGACACTCATAAATGCGCTTGTCATATTCGGCGCAATCCCTTGTCAGGCTTTGGATTGCGGGGATTCGTGCCGATCTTCAAAGCCACTTGATTAAATTTCGTAACAAAATCAAGGATGTAGCGCTCGGACACCGATGTTAGACTGCGCCCATGTTCAATTTGCCCGTATCTCGTCCGGGGTTTGGCCTCGCACGCGCGACGCAACGCGCGACCCCCGCCAAACCGGAAACTAACCGCTTGCTGCGTCGCTGCGCGATCCTCGTATCGGCGTTGGTGATGGCCGCCTGCGCGACGCCGCCGGAGAGCGACTCCCAACAAAACGCCGACGCCAATGGCGCGGTGCCCACGCGCGCCGCCAAGGCGAAGCTCGACAAGTCCGGCGCTCGCCCCGATGAGCGGGGCAACTGGGATTTGTTTGGCTGGGGCAAGGATGACAACGCGCCGTCGCAATCGTCGCTGGACGGCCTGCGCCCGGATCTGGGCACTTTCGAGCAGCGCGGTACGGCGTCCTGGTACGGCAAGGGCTTCCATGGCCGCAAGACCGCCAATGGCGAACGCTTCGACATGCGCGCGATGACTGCCGCGCACCCGTCGCTTCCGCTCGATAGCTGGGTACTGGTGCGCAATCTGCGCAACGACAAGGTGGCAGTGGTGCGGATCAATGACCGCGGCCCTTACCACGGCGGGCGGGTGCTCGATCTGTCCTATGCGGCGGCCAAGCGGCTGAGTTTCGTCGAACGTGGCGCCACGCAGGTGGAAATCCGCCGGCTGTCGCGCACGGAAGTCGCGGCGCTGGGTCCGCAGCTTGAGGCGGGCGGCAACGAAGCCGGTGACGGCAGCGGCGCCGACGACCTGCCCGAGACCGCCAACACGCTGGTCCCGGCCAAGTCCAAGGCCAAAGCGCGGACGGTCAAGACGACCACCAAGCGCAAGCCCCGGTAGGCACCCTGATGCGGCCTGGCGTGATCGACTCCCGTTCCACCGCCAGCCCGCTCCCCCCTCTCCCTTTCAGACTTTTCTCATTCCTCGCTGTCGCTGTCGTCACCCGCGTCAGTCTCGGCGGCGCGTTGCGCCAGCGCCAGCCGGTAGAGCGCATCGGTCTTCGCACCGGTGATCGCCGCCGCCAGCTTGGCGGCGCGCTTGGCCGGCAGCTCGGCCACCAGCAACTTCAGCACGCGCTGGGCCTCGGCATCGGGCGCATCGGCATCGGCATCTTCGGCGCGCCCCGCGCCTTCCACCACCAGCACGAACTCCCCCTTGCCGCGCGATGCCTCGGCGGCCAGCCACGCCGGCGCCTCGGCCACGGTCAGCACCGGCGTCTCCTCGAACAGCTTGGTCAGCTCGCGGCCCACCAGCAGCCGGCGCGTGCCGGGCAGGGCGGCGGCCAGTGCCGCCAGCGTGTCGGCGATGCGGTGCGGCGCCTCGTAGACCACCCAGGCGTGGTCCAGGGCGGCCAGTTGCGCAATGGCGTCAGCGCGGGCCTTGGGTTTGCCGGGCAGGAAGCCGATGAACGTGAAGCGGCCTTCGCCGGCTTCGAGCATGTCGCCGGCCACGGACAGCGCGGTCACGGCGGCGCTCGGCCCGGGCAGCGGCACCACGCGCAGGCCGGCCGCCCGCACCGCTTCCACCAGCCGGGCGCCAGGGTCGGAGATGCCGGGCGTGCCCGCATCGGACACATAGGCAATGCGCTCCCCGGCGGCCAGCCGGGCGACGATCTTCACCGCCGCTTCGCGCTCGTTGTGCTCGTGCACGGCCACCAGCGGCCGCTGCAGGCCCACGCGCGAGAGCAGTTGGCCGGTGTTGCGGGTGTCTTCGCAGGCGATGGCGTCGGCCAGCCCGAGCACATGCAGCGCACGCAGGGACAGGTCGGCCACGTTGCCGATGGGCGTGGCCACCACGTACAGCGTGCCGGGCGGGTAGGTCTGGCCGGCGGCCAGCGAGGTCCAGTCACTCATGCTTGAGAACTTCCGTTGATTCGCTCATTCAAAACCACCACGACCGCGCGCGGCGCGGCGGCCGAGGATCGCGCGCTGGCCTATCTGCTCAGGCAGGGGCTGGCGCTGGTGGTGCGCAATTATCGCTGCAAAGGCGGCGAGATCGACCTCGTGATGCGCGCCGCCGATGGCACGCTGGCGTTCGTCGAGGTCAGGCAGCGCAGCGGGCGTGCCTTCGGCGGTGCGGCGGCCAGCGTCACGCCGGCCAAGCAGCGCCGCGTGCTGCGGGCGGCCGAACACTACCTTGGCACGCTGGACCACACGCCGCCGTGCCGCTTCGACGTGGTGGCGCTGGAGCCGGGGCACCTGGCCTGGCTGCCGAACGCATTCGATCAAAACACCGGGAGTGACGATGGCGCGTCTTGGGCTGCGTCATAATGCGCGGGATTGGGCAGAAGTCAAAGAGCCATGAGTATTGAAAGTATCGAACAGCATTTCCTGGACAGCGCGGACACCAAGCGGCAGGCCGCCACGCTGATGGCGCCGCATATCGACGCGGCGGTGGAGCGCATGGTGGCCGCGCTGACCAGTGGGAACAAGATCCTCGTCTGCGGCAATGGCGGGTCGGCCGCCGACGCCCAGCACTTCGCCGCCGAACTGATCGGCCGCTTCGAGCGGGAGCGGCCCGGGCTGGCGGCGATTGCCCTGACCACGGACAGCTCCATCCTGACCGCCATCGGCAACGACTACGATTTCACGGTGGTGTTCTCCAAGCAGGTGGAGGCGCTGGGCCAGCCCGGCGATATCCTGCTGGCGCTCTCCACCTCCGGCAATTCGGCGAATGTGATCGCGGCCATCCAGGCGGCGCGCCAGCGCGACATGAGCGTGGTGGCGCTGACCGGCAAGGGCGGCGGCAAGATCGCCACGCTGCTGGACGAGTTCGACATCCACCTGTGCGTGCCGAGCGACCGCACCCCGCGCATCCAGGAAGTGCACCTGCTGACGCTGCATTGCCTTTGCGACGGGATCGACGAGGCGCTGCTGGGCGAGGCATAGGGCCTGGCGGATAGGGAGCGGGGAGGTTATCCCGCGTTATCCACAGGATTTGCCCAAGATATTCACAGGAATTGCGGCGTCATCCACAGAGTCATCCACAGCGCCGCGCCGGTTTCGTCATATTTCCGCATCATTCCGTATCCAGCCAAGGACCGCATGACTAACGTAACGACCGCAACCACCGCAATGACCCAGAAGACCACTCCGGCGCGCGTGGCGCGCACGGCCATCACCGTGGCCGCACTGCTGGTGTCGGCCACGCAACTCGCCGGCTGCTTCCCGGTGCTGGCCGGCGCGGTCGGCACGGGCGTGGTCATGGCCACGGACCGCCGTCCCACCGGCACCCAGGCCATCGACCGTGGCCTGCAGCTCGAGATCGACAACACGCTGGACGCCAAGTACAGCGGCCAGGCCCGCGTGGACGCCGCCGTGTTCAACCGCAAGGTGCTGCTGGTGGGCGAGGCCAACAACGCCAATACCAAGCAGCAGGTGGAGCAGTACGTGAAGAGCCTGCCGAATGCGCGCGAGGTGATCAACGAACTCGAAGTGGCTTCCACGCCGGGCTTCATGGCTCGTAGCAACGACGCCTACCTGACCAGCAAGGTCAAGACCTTCCTGGTGACGGCCGATGGCGTGCCGGCCAATTCGATCAAGGTGACCACCGACAAGAGCGTGGTCTACCTGATGGGCGTGGTCACTGCCGCCGAGGGTGACCGCGCCACCGACGTGGCCCGTAACGCCAGCGGCGTGCAGAAGGTGGTCAAGGCATTCGACTACGTCAGCGAGGCCGAGCGCGCCCGCCTGGACGCCACCGCCAGCTCGCAGAATCCGGATTCGGGCAGCCAGTCCGTGGGTACGCCGGCGCCGGTGCAGACCGTGCCCGGTACCGCGCCGAACGCGCCGGTGACCTCCGATGCGCCGGCTGGCACCGTTACGACGGCGCCGGTCGCGGCCCCTGTATCGTCCCCGACGGCGCTGCCGCCGGGCCGCAACCTGCCGTAGGTCTCCCCAAGGAGCTGAACCATGCGCCCCCTCCCTCGCCACAAGATGTCCACCGCACGGCTGGCCTTCTGGATTGGCGGATGGGTGGCGCTGGCGGCCATCGCCACGATTGGGGCGGCGTTCGCCCAGACCGGCACGTCCGGCCCGGCCAGCGAGGCGCGCACCACAGTGGAGGCGCAGTCGGCGCGCATGCAGCAGGCACGCAACCAGGCCGCCTCGTGCGCGGCCTGCCATGGTCCCGACGGTCGCGCGCCGGCCGATAGTCCCGTCCCGGGACTCGCCGGCCGGCCCCGCGCGGAACTCGTCGAACTGATGCTCAACTACAAGAACGGCAAGCTGCCGGGCACCGTGATGCCGCAGATCGCCAAGGGCTATAGCGATACGGAGATCCTCGGCATCGCGTCCTGGTTCGCCGATCAAAAATAAGAAGAACCTCATGCGCCGACGCGCCGCTTTGGGAATATTGGGATCGCTCGGCGGCGCCGCCGCGCTGGGCATGCTGACCCCGCGCCAGGCCCGCGCTGCCGCGCCGGCTCGGGTGGTGGTCATCGGCGGCGGCTTTGGCGGGGCAACGGCCGCGCGCTACCTGCGCCACTGGAGCCGGGGCGCCGTGGATGTGACGCTGGTCGAACCCGACGCGGCGTTCGTCTCCTGCCCACTCTCGAATCTCGTGGTCGGCGGCCAGCGCGGCATGGCCGACATCACACTCCCCTATGACGCGCTGGTACGCCGGCATGGCGTGCGACATGTGCGCGATACGGCGCTTGCGATCGACCCCGCTGCGCGCACCGTGCGGCTGGCCCGCGGCGCCACGCTGCGCTACGACCGCCTCGTGCTGTCGCCCGGCGTGGAGATGCAGTCCAGTGCGATTCCCGGCCTGGCGCAGCCCGGCGGGGACCAGATCCTGCACGCCTGGAAGGCCGGCCCGCAGACCGACGCGCTGTTCCGCCAGTTGGCGGCGATGCGCGACGGCGGCACCTTCGCCATCACCATTCCACTCGCCCCGTACCGCTGCCCGCCCGGCCCGTACGAGCGCGCCTGCCTCGTCGCGGACTACCTGCGCACGCACAAGCCGCGCAGCAAAGTGCTGATTTTCGACGCCAATCCGGACATCACCTCCAAGGGCGCGCTGTTCCGGCAGGTCTGGAAGACCCGCTACCGGGGCATGATCGACTATCGCCCCCAGCACGAGACCGTGGACGTGGACTCCGCCACGCGCACCCTCAAGTTCGAGGTCCAGGACGACGAGCGCGCCGACGTGGTCAACCTGATCCCGCCGCAACGCGCCGGGGCCATCGCGGTGTCCACCGGGCTCGCCACGGCCAATGGCCGCTGGTGCGAGGTCGATTTCCTGACCATGGCCTCGCGCGTGGCGCCCGAGATCCACGTACTGGGCGATGCCGTGCAAATCGCGCCGCTGATGCCGAAGTCCGGCACCATGGCCAACCAGCACGGCAAGGTGGCCGCCGCCGCCATCCTCCAGCTGCTGGCCGGGCAGGCGCCCGACCCGACCCCACTGTATACAAACACCTGCTACAGCTTCACGTCCGCCGACGAGGCCATCCACATCGCCAGCGTCCATCGCTACGACGCGGCCGAGCGGACGATGGTCACGGTGCCCGGCGCCGGCGGGTTATCCACAGCCCCGAATGCGCTCGAAGGGCGCTACGCATGGGCCTGGGCGCGCAGCATCTGGTCCGACATGCTGGGCGAGGTGCTGGTAGGCTAGCGGGTTCCGGTGTGTTGCGCCTCCGTGACACGCCGCCCCCGATACTGACCATGCAAGCCAAAGACCGCCTTCTAGCCCTCGCCATCATCGTGGTGTGGGGCGTCAACTTCGTCGTCATCAAGGTGGGCCTCGCCGGCGTGCCGCCGATGCTGCTGGGCACGCTGCGCTTCGCCCTGGTGGCATTCCCGGCCGTCTTTTTCATCCCGCGCCCGCGCATTCCGCTGCGCATGCTGCTGGCCTATGGCGGGTTTATCAGCCTCGGCCAGTTCGCCTTCCTGTTCTACGCGATGGCGGTGGGCATGCCGGCCGGGCTGGCGTCGCTGGTGTTGCAGTCTCAGGTGTTCTTCACCGTGGCGATTGCCGGGATGTGGCTGGGCGAGCCGGTGCGCTGGCACAACGTCGCCGGCATGGCGATTGCGGCTGGCGGGCTGGCGCTGATCGGCAGCGGCGCGGCGCACGGCCCGGGCGGCATGAGCGTGGCGGGCTTCGGGCTGACGCTGTGCGCAGCGTTCTGCTGGGCCTCGGGCAATATCGTCAGCAAGAAAATCGGCCCGGTGGACCTGCTCGGGCTGGTGGTCTGGGGCGGGTTGGTGCCGATCGTGCCGTTCGCGCTGCTCTCGTACTGGTTCGAAGGCCCGGCGCGGATCATGGTGGCGCTCGGCCAGATCCCGATGATGAGCGTGCTGGCGATCTGCTACCTGTCCTTCGCGGCCACGCTGTTCGGCTACACCATGTGGGGCCGGCTGCTCACGCGCTATCCGGCCAGCAAGGTGGCGCCGCTGACGCTGCTGGTGCCGGTGGTGGGGCTGATCTCGGCCCACGGGCTGCTGGGCGAGGACTTGTCGCTGGCGCAATGGCTCGGCGCGCTGGTGGTCATGGGCGGGCTGCTGCTCAACGTGTTCGGCGGGCGGCTCGGGGCAGGGCGGCGGCTGGCGCGGCGTTGATATCCGGGGGTTAACCCTTGATTCGACAGCGATTTCCCGTGGTTTTGTGAATACCCTTATCACTGCCGCATCCGTAGGCCGATGGATTATTGAGGCAAAATAGCGGACTGGCCGCACCTGCCCGCAGAGGCATCGCCCCAACGGCGGCCGAGCGTGCCGCGCCGCCCGACCGATGAAGCGCGGCCTTTGCCGTCCCCACGGCTCAATCCGTTTGGAGCAACACAAAATGAAGCAGTTTGTCATCGCCGCCGCGCTGTTCGCGGCCGCTGCCTCGGCGCACGCCGTGGACGCCGCCCGTGCGCAGGAGATTGCCAACAAGAACGCCTGCATGGGCTGCCATCAGGTGGACAAGAAGCTGGTGGGCCCGGCCTACAAGGAAGTGGCCGCCAAGTACAAGGGCGACAAGGGTGCCCTGGCCAAGTTGTCGGCCAAGGTGAAGAGCGGCGGTTCGGGCGTCTGGGGCCCGGTGCCGATGCCGGCGAATGCCGGTGTCAGCGACGCCGATATCAAGACGGTAGTGGAGTGGATCCTGGCCGGCTCACCGGCCAAGTAAGCCCCATCAGGTATCGCGGGCCGTCCGGCAGCGCCGGCGGCCCGCGCTGTTTCCGGCAGACCCGGAAGCGGCGGGCAGTATGAGTACCGGGGTCGGCAGCAAGCAAGTACGGGACAGAGCATGAATCAAAAACGACGACAAGTATTGCGGGTATCCGCGGTGCTCTCGCTGATGGCGGCCACGGGCCTGATCAGCGAGGCGCAGGCCGCGGAGTGGAACAAGACGGCTTTCGACGGCAAGAGCGTGGCCGATGTGATCAAGGCGCTGGGCGGCAGCGGCACCGAGAAGAGCGGCGCCATCACGTTCAATGCACCGGATATCGCCGAGAACGGCGCCGTGGTGCCCGTGGCCGTGACCAGCACGCTGCCGGACACCGAGCAGATCGCCATCCTGGTTGAGAAGAATCCGAATACGCTGGCGGCCGATTTCACCATCCCGGCCGGCACCGAGCCGTTCGTCTCCACGCGCGTGAAGATGGGCCAGACGTCCGTCGTGTACGCGGCGGTCAAGGCTGGCGGCAAGTGGTACGTGGCATCGAAGGAAATCAAGGTCACGCTGGGCGGCTGCGGCGGCTGACGCCTGCGCCCCCCATCGGACCGATTTCCGCGATTTATCCCAAGCCACCCCGAACCACCCCGAGCAGGAGAGCCAGATGGCAGACCCGATGCGCGTCCGCGCCACCGAGAACGGCGGCGTCGTAGACGTAAAGATTCTGATGAAGCACGACATGGAAACCGGCCAGCGCAAGGATGCGGCCGGCAAGACGATTCCGGCCTGGCACATCCAGACCGTGATCGCCACGTACAAGGGGCGCGAGGTGTTCAACGCCCAGTTCGGCCCGGCCGTGTCGAAGGACCCGTTCCTGAACTTCAAGTTCAAGGGCGGCGCCAAGGGTGACAAGGTCACCGTGACCTGGGTCGACAACCGGGGCGACAAGCGCACCGACGAGGCCACCATCGCCTGATCGGGCGAAGCGAGGAAGCAGCATGCGGCGAGCATTCATTCGGGCCACGGCGGCGTTGGCTGCCATCGGCCTTTCGGCCAGGGCGGCGGCACAGCAGGCCCCGGCCCCGGCAGGCACGGCAGCCAAGGGCGCCAAGGGCGGACGGGTCAAGGTGGTGTACCAGTTGTCCGAGGGCATCGACCAGGCCGTGCGCGCCATGGCCAACCTGCGCAATCACCTGAACGCGGCGCCGGACACCAAGATCGTGGTGGTGGCGTTCGGCTACGGCGTGGACTTCCTCGTGGAAGGCGCCAAGGATTCGCGCGGCAACACGTTCGAGGCCGCCGTGGGCGCGCTGGGATCGTCGGGCGTGGAGTTCCGCGTCTGCCGCAACACCCTGACTGCGCGCAAGATTTCCGAGCAAAGCCTGCTGATGGACGCCAAGATCGTGCAGGCCGGCGTGGTGGAAATCGCCCGCCTGCAGTTCGACGAAGGCTACGCGTACCTGAAGCCCTGATCGTTTTGCCTGACATCCGGCCAGAAGCCAAAGTAGCCGGATGCCATTCGGACAGTGCAATAGAACAGTGATGCACCGCCCAGCCTCTTGATGAAGGGCTGACGCCGGCGGCGCCATCGCGAGGAGAAGCCCCCAATGCGCAATACCCGTCGCCGCCTGCGCGGCACCGTGGCGCTGGCCGCCATGGCCACCGCCGCCGCCTCGCTGGCCGGGCTGGCCCAACTGGCGCAAGCCCAGGGCAGCACCGCCGAGGAAATCGCCAAGTATCGCCAGATGCTGGCCGAAGGCAATCCCGCCGAACTCTGGGAAGCCGCCGGCGAGGAACTGTGGAAGAAGCCGGCCGGGCCGAAGAACGCCTCGCTCGAACAGTGCGACCTGGGCAAGGGCCCGGGCGTGACCAAGGGCGCCTACGCCGAGCTGCCGCGCTACTTCAAGGACGCCAACAAGGTGATGGACCTCGAGCAACGCCTGGCCTGGTGCCGGGTGACGCTGCAGGGTCTGACCCAGGAAGAGGCGACAAAGCAGCCGTTCTCGGCATCTGGCAAGTCGTCCGACATCGAGCGGCTGGCGTCTTACCTGACCGGCGAGTCGCGCGGCGTGAAGATGAACGTGCAACTCACGCACCCCGAGGAAAAGCGCGTCTACGCGCTCGGCCAGAAGATGTTCTTCTACCGGGGCGGCGCCTACGACTTCGCTTGCGCCACCTGCCACGCCGTGGACGGCCAGCGCATCCGCCTCCAGGACCTGCCGAACCTGCTGGAGTCGAAGGGCGCCCAGGCCGCGTACACCACGTGGCCGGCGTACCGCGTCTCGCAGGGCGAGGTCCGCACCATGCAGCATCGGATTTATGACTGCCTGCGCCAGCAGCGCTTTCCCGAGCCCGCCTATGGCTCCGACGTGATCACCGCCCTGTCGATGTTCCTGGCGAAAAACGCCAACGGCGGCACGTACGACGGTCCCAACATGAAGCGCTGAGGCACGGAGAGCACACGATGACGCGATACCAATCGATGGCGCTGACCGCCGTCGCTACCCTGGCCCTGGCTGCCATGGCCACGTTCAGCCTGTCGGCCCTGGCCCAGGAGGCCGCCAAGCCCGCCCGCGCCACCAAGTCGGCCAGCGCGGCCACCACCGCCAAGGTCACCGACGCCGACGTGCGCCAGATGATCGAAAGCTCCTTCACCTCGAAGGGCCCGGCCACGGTGGAGGGCGTGATCAACCAGGATGGCGCCCAGAAGGCCTGCAGCCAGTACCCGGACCGCACGCGCGTGCCGGCCRCCATCGCCAAGAAGGTGGAAGCGGCCGAGCTGAAGCAGGTGAAGTATCCGGCCGACAGCAACTGGATCGGCGACTGGAAGGAAGGCGAGAAGATCGCCCAGAATGGCCGTGGCATGCAGTTCACCGACCCGGTGGGCGGCGTGAACGGCGGCAACTGCTACGCCTGCCACCAGATGACCAAGGCCGAGATCTCATTCGGCAATATCGGCCCGTCGCTGTACCAGTACGGCAAGCTGCGTGGCAATTCGCCGGAGGTGGTCAAGTACACCTGGGGCAAGATCTGGGACTCCAACGCCTACAGCGCCTGCTCCAACATGCCGCGCTTTGGCCACAAGGGCATCCTGACCGAGCAACAGATCCGCGACGTGATGGCGCTGCTGCTGGACCCGGCATCGCCGGTCAACCAGTAAGGCCGGCGCGGCTCCGGGCATGAATCGACGCGAATTCCTGCAGGTGCTGGCCGTGGCCGGCGCGGGCGGCATGGCCTTGCCCGCCGGCGAGGCCCAGGCCGCCCGCGCCGCCCAGCAGTTCTACGACGTGCCGCGCCACGGCAACGTCCACCTGCTGCATTTCACCGATTGCCACGCCCAGTTGCGGCCCGTGCACTTCCGCGAGCCGAGCGTGAACCTCGGCGTGGGGCCGTGGGCGGGCAAGCCGCCGCATCTGGTGGGCGAGGCGTTCCTGCGCCAGTACGGCATCCGCCCGGGCACACCGGCCGCGCACGCGTTCACCTCGATCGATTTCACCGAGGCCGCGCGCCGCTACGGCAAGGTCGGCGGGTTTGCCCACCTCGCCACACTGGTCAAGCGCCTGCGCGCCAGCCGCCCCGGCGCGCTGCTGCTGGATGGCGGCGACACCTGGCAGGGCTCGGCCACCGCGCTGTGGACCCAGGGCCAGGACATGGTCGATGCCGCGCTGCAACTTGGCGTGGACGTGATGACGCCGCACTGGGAGATGACGCTCGGCGCGGACCGCGTGAAGGAAATCGTCGGCAAGGATTTCAAGGACCGCGTGTCCTTCCTCGCGCAGAACGTGAAGACCAACGATTTCGGCGATCCGGTGTTCGATCCGTACGTGATCCGGCACATGAACGGCGTGCCGGTGGCCATCATCGGCCAGGCGTTCCCGTACACGCCCATCGCCAACCCGCGCTACCTCGTGCCCGACTGGACCTTCGGCATCCAGGAAGAGAGCCTGCAACAGGTGATTGACGACGTGCGCGGCAAGGGCGCCCAGGTGGTGGTGCTGCTGTCGCACAACGGCATGGATGTGGACCTGAAGCTGGCCTCGCGCGTGCGCGGACTGGACGCCATACTAGGCGGCCACACCCACGACGGCGTGCCGGCGCCGGTGCCCGTGAAGAACCCGGGCGGGACCACGCTGGTCACCAACGCGGGCTCGAACGGCAAGTTCCTGGGGGTGCTGGACTTCGACGTGCGGAACGGCAAAGTCGTCGATTTCCGATACAAGCTGCTGCCGGTCTTCGCCAATTTCCTGCCCGCCGACCCGGACATGGACGCGCTGATCCGCAAGGTGCGCGCCCCCTACGAAGCCAAGCTTGGCGAGGTACTGGCCGTGAACCGCGGCTTGCTATACCGGCGCGGCAACTTCAACGGCACCTTCGACCAACTGATCCTGGACGGCCTGATGGCGGTGCAGGACGCCGAAATCGCCTTCTCCCCGGGCTTCCGCTGGGGCACGACGCTGGTGCCGGGCGAGCCCATCACAATGGAAGCCCTGATGGACCAGACCGCCATCACCTACCCGTACACCACGGTGACGGCGATGACCGGCGAGACCATCAAGACCGTGCTCGAGGACGTGGCGGACAACTTGTTCAATCCGGACCCGTACTACCAACAGGGCGGCGACATGGTGCGCGTGGGCGGGCTGCAGTACACCATCGACCCGAACCAGCCCATGGGCCAGCGCATCAGCGACATGCGCCTGGCCGGCCGTCCGCTCGACGCCGGCAAGACCTACAAGGTGGCCGGCTGGGCCCCCGTGGCCGAAGAAGCCCGCCAGACCGGCGGCCCCCCGGTGTGGGACGTCATGGCGCAATGGCTGCGGTCCAACAAGGAAGTCAGCGCCCGACCGCTGAACCTGCCCACCGTGCGCGGCATGGACGGCAACCCCGGAATGATGGGCTGATTTTCGGGATTTGCTGCCCTTTCGCCGATGTGCAGTGTTGGGCGGACGCAATTGATACCCCGCGCGGAGTTCGGTTAGAATCGTCCGTCACGGGCCGATAGCTCAGCTGGGAGAGCGCTGCGTTCGCAATGCAGAGGTCGGGAGTTCGATCCTCCTTCGGTCCACCAGGATTTTCCTTACGAAACAACGCACTACGTCGAAAGATGTGGTGCGTTGTTTTGCTTTGGGCGGGCGTTTCCCTCCGATTTGCCCCAATGCTGTCACCATCCTATAATTGCATGCATTGAATGCAGTTTATAAGGAGTGCCTATGCCCATGCTAACCGTCAGAAATGTGCCAGACGAGGTGCATCGCGCCTTGCGCATGCGGGCTGCCGAGCACGGCCGCAGCACAGAGGCCGAGGTGCGGGAGATCCTGGAACGCGCGGTGAAATCCGAGCAGCGTGTGCGGATGGGTGACGCCCTGGCCGCGCTGGGCCAGCGCGCTGGCCTGACAAACGACGATTTCGCGGTGTTCGACACACAGCGTGACAAAGCGCCGGCGGAGCCGATGAAGTTCGAATGATCGTCCTCGATACCAACGTCGTCTCCGAGGCGATGAAGCCGGAGCCCAATCCGGCCGTGCGCGCTTGGCTGAACGCACAGGTTGCGGAAACGCTGTACCTGTCCAGTGTCACGCTGGCCGAACTGCTGTTCGGCATTGGCGCGTTGCCGGAAGGGCGCCGCAAGCACGGTTTGTCCGAAACCCTCGATGGCTTGCTCGCGCTGTTCGGTGATCGCGTGTTGATGTTCGATGCCGGCGCCGCCCGGCACTATGCCGAACTGGCCGTGAAGGCCCGGCTGGCGGGGAAGGGATTCCCCGCGCCCGATGGCTATATTGGTGCGATCGCCGCCTCCCGGGGCTACATTGTCGCCACACGGGACACCGCGCCGTTCGAGGCCGCCGGCCTGACCGTCATCAATCCCTGGAACCACTCTTCAATCCCGTGAACACCTTCGGCAAGGACTCACCCGATCGCACCGACCCCGCCGCCCGCGCCCAGGCCGGCCGGCGTAGCACCCTTGTCAGCGTGGCCGTCAATGTGGTCCTGACCATTGCGCAGGGGTTTATCGGCGTGGTGGCGGGTTCCCAGGCGCTGGTGGCGGACGCCATTCACTCCCTTTCCGATCTGGTTTCGGATTTCCTCGTGTTGTTCGCCGGGCATCACGGCAGCAAGGATCCGGATACCGATCACCCGTACGGGCATCAGCGCTTCGAGACCGCGGCGTCGCTGGCGCTGGGGGCCATCCTGCTGGCGGTGGGGGTGGGCATGCTCTGGGCGGCCATCGGCAAGATCCAGCATCCCGAAGGAGTGCAGCCGGTGAAGGCGATTGCGCTATGGGTGGCCATCGCCACGCTGATCTTCAAGGAACTGCTGTTCCGCTACATGCTCCGCGTGGCGGAGCGCGTGCGCTCGAGCATGCTGGTGGCCAATGCCTGGCATGCGCGGTCCGATGCGGCGTCATCGCTGGTGGTGGCGCTCGGCATCGGCGGGAACCTGCTCGGTTATCACATCCTGGACCCCGTGGCGGCCATCGTCGTCGGGCTGGTGGTGGCGCGCATGGGGCTGCAGTTCGGCTGGACGGCCCTGAGCGACCTGATGGACCGCGCCGCCGATGACGACGTGGTGGCCGCCCTGCGCGCCGCCATGCTCGACACCCCCGGGGTGCTCGGCCTGCACGACCTCAAGACGCGCAAGATGGGGGATATGGTGCTGGTTGATGTCCACCTGGAGATCCGCGCCGACCTGACCGTGGAGCGCGGTCACGCCATCGCTACCGAGGCCCGCCGCCGCGCCATGCTGCGCGACGATGTCCTTAACGTGATGACCCACGTGGACCCGGTGCCGGCCCCGGACCCGGCCCCCTCGTCAGCGCAGGTCGCTGCGGCGGTAGAGGCTCAGGCCGACCGCCAGGAAGGCGAGCATGCCGGCGCAACTGCGGTTGATCCACTGCACGGCGCGCGCTGACAGCGTGCGCATGGCGTGGCGCCCACCGTACGCGTAGATCGACATCATCAGGATATCCATCAGCGCGGCGATGACCGCCAGGATCGTGTATTGCAGCGCCACCGGCTTGTCCGCGTGGACGAACTGCGGCACGAAGGCCGAGGTAAACAGCAGCGTCTTGGGGTTGGAGAGCGCCACGAATAGCGCCCGGAAGAACGCCGCCCGGCCGCTGGCCGAGGCCGCGCCGGAGGTGGCCACCAGCGCCTGCGTTGGCGCGCGCCACATCCCCCACGCCAGGTAGAGCAGGTAGGCGGCGCCCATCCACTTGATGATGGTGAACCACTGCTCGGACGCCAGCAGCAAGGCGCCCAGCCCGCAGCCGACCGCGCCGATCAGGATCAGGTCGGCCAGCGCCGCGCCGGCGATGCCGCAGGCGGCCACCCGCATGCCCCGCGTGGCGCCGTTGCTCAGCGCGAGCAGCATGGTCGGGCCGGGCGTGACCATCACGGCGGCGACCGCAATCAGGTAGAGAAAGAGGGTAGTGGCATCCATCGCGGGGGCTCCTTCGGCAGCGAACCGCCAGTGTGCCCCGATCCCTGCCCGCATGCACGGGCCCTGTGGACATCTTCGCTACGCCTTGGGGACAACCACATGGATTGCCTGTGGCCTGCCTGGGGGCCGCATGTGGGCGGTATACGGATATCTCGGCGGCGTGGCGGGGGATGAAACCGGGCGCGAGGCGGTTGTCCACGTATACGCGGTGCGCCGCCCCTAGGGTTGTCTTTTTTCCAAGCCCCTGACGGGAAAGGGAAAAACCGGCTTATCAACGGCCAGGGGCGACGTTTACCTACTACTACTATTTATGTATACGTAAACAATATCTGTATACGTATACGCACCGTTGCCGAAACAGAAAAGCGCTGTGGATGGATCGGCTTCCAGCCAGCCTTCCGGCGAGGATCAGCGCGGCACCTTGAAGGCCTTGCGGGCCTTCAGCACCTCGGCGCGGGTCGCACAGCCTTCGAAATGATCGTTGACCAGGCCCATGGCCTGCATCAGCGCATACATCGTGGTCGGGCCGACGAACTTCCAGCCGCGCTTCTTCAGGTCCTTCGAGAGCGCCACGGACTCCGGCGACGTCGTCATCTCGCGCAGCACGGCCGGCGTGACTTTCTTCGGCCGCGACTTCGGGTCCGGCTCGAACTTCCAGAAATAGGCCGCCAGCGAGGGTTCGGTCTTCAGCAGATCCTGCGCGCGCTGGGCGTTGTGGATGGCGGCCTCGATCTTGCCCCGATGGCGGATGATGCCGGCGTCGCCCAGCAGCCGCTCCACGTCGCGCTCCGTAAACCGGGCGACCTTGTCGATCTCGAAATTGGCGAACGCCTTGCGAAAATTCTCACGTTTGCGCAGGATCGTCAGCCAGCTCAGCCCGGACTGGAAGCCCTCCAGGCACAGTTTCTCGAACAGGCGCCGATCGTTATCGACCGGGAAACCCCATTCGTGGTCGTGGTAGTGGCAATAATCCTCGATCGTCCCGCACCAGCTGCAGCGTACCCGGGGCTGCGAGGCGGTCTCTGTCGATGTCATGCGTGAAGCTCCTGATGGGGTGGACGGCGCGCGCTGGCGCTTTGGCTGGGATCATGCCCGCACCTGCGGATTTGCGGAAGCCGGAATCGGACATGTAAAGCGGACACAAAAAGCGGACACAAAAAGCGGACACAAAAAAGGCCAACCCGAGGGTTGGCCTTCTGACTTTCTACGACCCTGCAGCGCGCTCAGGCGAGCCGCTTGCCCGTGCGGTCGTGCATGAACGCCAGCGCCACGATGCTGATCATCGCGGCGGCAATCACGTAGTAGGCCGGCGCAAGCTTGTTTTGCGTCGACGTGATCAGCCACGTCACGATCAGGGGGGCGAAGCCGCCGAAGATCGTCACGGCGAAGTTATAGGCCAGCGAGAGGCCGGTGGAACGCACCTCGGTCGGGAACTGCTCGGCCAGCACGGCCGGGGCCGGGCCGGTGAACGCGGCCAGCAGGATGCCCAGCACGATCTGCACCTGGAGCAGCGTGGCCGTGGTCGGCGACACGTTGAGCCAGTGGAACAGCGGGTAGGCCAGCGCGCCGATGGCCACCGCCACCACGGTCAGCATGCGCTTGCGGCCGACGCGGTCGGACAGCATGCCCATCAGCGGGCACAGCACCAGGATGATGGCGCCGCAGATCGCGGTCGACTGGAACGTCGCGCCCAGCGGCAGGCCGAGCTGCTGCTTGGCGTACGACGGCATGTAGAACACCAGCACGTAGGTGCAGACCGTCCAGAGGATGGTCACGCCCAGGCCGGCCAGTACTTCGCGCGGATGGTCGCGCAGCACCTGCGAGAGCGGCGAGAACTTCACATTGTTCTTGCGACGTTCGGCCTGGCGCGCCTCGAACTCGGGCGGCTCTTCCAGATGCGAGCGGATGTACATGCCCACGGGACCGATCAGCAGCCCGAACAGGAACGGAATGCGCCAGCCCCAGGCATCGATCTGCTCCGGGCTCAGGCCATTGGTCACCAGCGCACCCATCGCCGCGCCGAGCATGAACGAGATGCCCTGGCTGGCCTGCTGCCAGCTGGCATAGGCGCCGCGCTCCTCGTCCGGTGCGTGCTCGATCAGGAACGCCGTGGCGCCCCCGACCTCGCCGCCGGCCGAGAAGCCCTGGATCAGCCGCGCCACCACGATCAGCGCCGGGGCCCAGAGGCCGATGCTGTCGTAAGTGGGCRCCAGGCCGATGATGGCCGTGCCGAGCGCCATCAGCAGGATGGTCAGCGTCAGCGCCGCCTTGCGGCCGACACGGTCGGCGTAGACGCCGAGCACGATGGCGCCCACGGGCCGCATGAAGAAGCCCACGCCGAAGGTGGCTACGGTCAGCAGGAACGAGGTGAGGTCGTCGCCGGTGGGGAAGAACAGCTTGGCGATGATGACCGCGAAGAAGCTGTAGACGGTGAAATCGAACCATTCCAGGCCGTTGCCGATGGTCGCGGCGAGGATCGCGCGTCGTCGGGTGGCTTTGGACAGGTCATTGGCAGTGGCAGCTGTGACGGACATTACACTTTTCTATGACGGTGAAAACAGCCGCCATCTTAAGCGAATCCTTACATTTGCCGGGTTTGCGTGTGCGGTTGGGAGGGATCAGGTACCGCCGTGACGGCGTCATTCTGCGCCGGCGGGGCCGGTTTCTTGCGCGTGAACCACAGCCAGAGCGCGCTGGCGATCCAGCCGGTGACGAAGACGGTGTCGCCGGCGTGGTTGAACAGTGCGGGGGCCAGCGGCGTGCCGAAGACGGCGGCCAGGGTGTCCGCCGGCAGCCGCGCCACGATCCACAACACCACGGCGGGCCCGCTGCCATAGACGCCCGGCTGCCACCACAGCGCGTGGGGCAGGGCGTGAAGGGGAGCGTGGGGCTTGAACACGATGTTCGCCGGTGGGCCGGTCCGAGGCAGCTTGGGGAGGCGATCCGGGGATCGCAGGCTTTTCGCCATCATAGGCCCAATCGCCATATGCCTGCCGTCAGGCGCGGGCCTACGCTGTCGGCCTGTGTGCGCTATCCAACGCGGTGGCGAGGCGGGTGTGACGCGCACGGTCCCATGTTCAGAAAATTTGCACGAGGTATCCGCAATCCGGGTGCGCCGGCGACGGCCATTGTTGCCAAACTTCATGCAGTTGGACAAAAGGATTGAAGGCCATGAGCACGCTTCCCGCCATTTATGTGTCACACGGATCGCCGATGCTGGCGATCGACCCCGGCCCCACGGGCGCCGCATTCGATGCGCTGGGCGAACGCCTGCGCGCGCGCCAGCCCAAGGCGGTGCTGGTGATCTCGGCACACTGGATCTACAGCACGCTGGTCGTCGGCACGCGCACGCGCCAGGAGGCGTGGCACGACTTCGGCGGCTTTCCGCGCGAGTTGTACGCGCTCCGCTACGACGCCCCCGGCGCCCCGGACGTGGCGGCCCGGGTCAAGGCGCTGGTCGAAGCCGCCGGCGTGGAAGGCGTCTGCTACGTGGCCGAGGACGCCGATCGTCCGCTCGACCACGGCGCCTGGATGCCGATGCGTCACTTTTTCCCGGACGCCGACCTGCCGGTCCTGCAGCTTGCGCTGAACCCGTACCTGAGCCCCGCCACGCAGATCGAAATCGGCCGTGCGCTGGCACCGTTGCGCGATGAAGGCGTGATCGTGATCGGCTCGGGCAGCTTCACGCATAACCTGCAGGAAGTGTTCGGCGGCGGGCGCAAGGCCCAGCACGGTCCGGAGACCGAGCCCTATGTCGATGCATTCCGCGATTGGATGAAAGACGCGCTGGACGAAGCGCTGGCCACCGGCGATACCAGCCGGATCGCCGGCTACCGGGACAACGCGCCATTCGCCCGCCGCGCGCACCCGACCGACGAACACCTGCTGCCGTTCTTCGTGGCGCTGGGCGCGGCGCTCGGCCCTGCATCGGCGACCGATGGGCAGGCCCAGGTCGATCGCATCGCGGATGAAGTCACCTACGGCGTGCTTGCCATGGACACCTTCGTGTTCGAGGGGCAGGGCGCGGGCAGCGCCCCCGCTCGGCAGGCCGCCTGATCTTCCTTCGGGCTAGCGCGGCGTGAGATACCGCCGCGCGGCGCGCGCCCCGAACAGCGCGATCACCCCCATCGTCACCGCCACCACCGCCAGCCCGAAGCGCAGGTTGGCCAGGTGCGCCACCCCGCCGATCAGCACCGGCCCCAGCAGCAATCCCACATAGGCGAAGCGCGCCACGCGCGCGATGCCCTCGGCAGCGGTCACGCCGGGCAGGCGCGACGCCGCCACGAAGAAGATCGGCACCATATTGGCCGCGCCCAGCCCCATCAGGCTGAAGCCGATCAGCGTCGGCACCGGCCACGGCGCCGCGATGGCCAGCGCGATGCCGGCAAAGCCGAGCCAGGCGCTGCCGGTCAGCGTGCGGGCATCGCCAAAGCGCGCGCGCAGCAGGTCGCCGCCGAAGCGCCCACAGGCCATGCCGCCCGAGAACGTGGCGTACCCGAAGCTGATCCAGCCGAGCGGGGCTTCCGCCACATCGCGCATATAGACCGCCGTCCAGTCGTACATCGCCCCTTCGCCGACCAGCCCGAGGAACGCCATCAGCCCAAGCAGCCAGAGCGCGCGGGAGGCGTGCGCGCGGTGGTGATGGTCGGTCGTCGGCATGGCCGGATGATCGGCCAGCAGCCCGCCCGCGACGCCCACGGCGGTCAGCGCCGTCATGGCCGCGATCATCGCCGCATGGGCCAGTGGCGGCACGCCCAGCGTCAGCATCAGTCCCCCGAATGCCGCCCCGGCCATGCCGCCTAGGCTGAACATGCCGTGCAGGGCCGACATCACGGGCCGGGGGCGGCTGGCCTCCACCGTGGCGGCCTGCGCGTTCATCGACACGTCGAACGCGGCGTTGGCCATGCCGAAGAGGAGCAGCATCGGCAGCAGCAGCGTGAAGGCAGGCATGGCGAGGATGCCGAGCGTGCAGAGCGCGAACGCCACGCCGCCCAGCATCGAGGCCCGCCCGCTGCCCAGCCGCGCCACCCAGCGGCCGACCGGGCCCATCGCCAGGATGGCGCCGCCGGCCACGGCCAGCATGGCGAAGGAGAGCATGGCGTCCGATAGCCCGAAGCGCGCCTTGATGGTCGGGATGTGGACGCCCCAGGTGGCGAAGGTGGCGCCGTTGACGAAGAACAGCGCCATGGTGCCGCGCGTGGCGCGGGAGACATCGCTCATGCGGCGGCCTCCGGGCGCAGCAGCCCGCGCTTGTGCAGGGCGAAGCCGAACGCCAGCAGCGCGCCCACGGCCAGCGTCACCATCACCCACAGCATCAGCCAGTAACCGCCGGCGGCGCGCCACAGCAGCGCGCCGAACCACGGCGCGGCGGCCTGCATGATCAGGACCGGCGTCATCATCAGCCCGTTCAGCGTGGCGTAGTGGTGGCGGGAGATCAGCTCGGGCATGGCCATCGCGCGCAGCATGGTGTTGACGCCATTGGCGCAGCCATAGAGCACGGCGGCCAGCATCAGCCAGTAGCCGTGGCCGAGCGCGAAGCAGAGCAGCCCGGCACCCATCAGGAAGTAGACCGGCATCGACAGCCGCACCGGATGGTGGATCGGCAGGCGCGCCATGGCCAGCCGGCCGGCCACCTGCGCGGGGCCGATCAGCGCCGCCACGATGAGCTGCTGTCCCACCGGCATGCCCTTCTCGGTCAGCATCGGGATCAGGTGCGCGCCGAGCAGCGAGGCGACTACGGCCGTCGCCGTGAAGGCCAGCACCACGGCCCAGAACACGGGCTGGCGCAGCGTCAGCCGCGCGATGCCGGGCCCGCCGGCGCCGGCAAGTGGCCCGCCAGCCTGCGCGGACGCGTAGGTGGCATGCGCCGTGTAGCGCAGCCGCGCATGCAGGGGCGCGCAGACGAACAGGTTCAGCGCGGCGAAGATCACCAGCGTGCCGCGCCAGCCCAGGTGCAGTACCAGCCACTGGCCGAGCGGGATAAAGATCGTGCTGGCGAAGCCGGCCAGCAGCGTCACGTGGACGATCGGCTTCTGGTAGCCATCGCCATACGCCTGGCGCAGCACCACGAAGGCGGGTTCATAGAGCGTGGACGCCATGGCCAGCCCGAGCGGAATCCACATTAGCAGGAACATCGTCGGCGAGGGCGACCACGCCCACAGCAACAGGCCGATGGCCGCCAGCACGGAGCCGCATCCCATCACGTTGCGCGCCGGCACGCGGTCCAGCAGCCGGCCCACGGCGAACGAGCACAGCGCCCAGACCAGCAGCCCGAGCGAGAACCCGCCGGCCAGGAACGGCTTGCCGAGGCCCAGCGACTGGTGCATCGGGTCGATGAAGACCGTGAACGTGAAATAGAGCGTGCCCCAGCTGATGATCTCGGTCAGGCCGAGCGTCCAGACGATATGGCGGGGCGGGGGCGCAGCGGTGGGTACGGCGGGGGCGTCGATGGTGGTCATGGCGCGCCCGGCGCAGGGCGGGGGCGCGCCGGTGGCGATGCGATGGATGAAGCGGGAATTGTATCGGCGTGACGGGCGAATGCCTACGTCAGTGCACTTGCTCAGGGACTGCCATCGCCGGGCAGGTTGGGCGGGCCTTTCAGTTCGACGGTATTGCCGTCCGGGTCCTTCACATAGATCGACGGACCGGTGCCTTCGGCCCCGTAGCGCTGTTCGACCGGCCCAGTATCAACGTGATGAATGCGCAGATGCTCAAATATCGCCTCCGCATCGAACGGATCGATACGCAGGCAGAAATGGTCGAGGTTGCGGCCCTCTGCCCCCGGCCCCGCGCCGCCGGCCCGGCCGATCGGGCCGTCCAGCGAAACGAGGTCGATCAGCCCGTTGCCGGCGCGGAGCTGCGTCAGGCCGATGGCGGTCTGCTCAAGCTCCAGGGTGCAGCCGAGCACATCGATATAGAACCGCACGAGGCGCGGCACGTTGGCGGTGCGCAGTACGAGGTGGTCGATGCCGGCGATGCGGAGCATGGGCGGTCAGCCAGGATCAGGCGTGGAGGCCGTCGTACTCGATGACCTTGAGGCTGCCCAGATCGACGTTATCCACACAGCGCACGTTCACGGCGGCGGTGGGATTGCCCTTCGGGTCGGTCGCCTCGGCGTAAGGGCCGCAGCCGCAGACCGGGCAGAAGCGATGCGCGATCTTCATCGTGTTGAAGCGGTAGGTGGTGGCGTGCTCGTCCGGCGTCTTGAGCCGGAACTGCGCCTTGGGCACGAACCAGAGCAGATGCCCGCGCCGGCGGCAGATGGTGCAGTTGCACTGCAGCACCTGCGTGATCTCGCCATCCGCCTCGAAGGCGACGCGGCCGCAGTGGCAGCTTCCTTGATACGTGGTCATGGGGTCTCCTTGTCGGGGTCTTCCGCCCGATCACTGGTCCGGAATCAGCCGCTTGCCCAGGCTGACGGCCGCATCCCGGCCATAGCCGAGCTTCGCGTAGAACGCCATCACGGCGTCGTTGCCTTCGCGCACCTGCAGGTTGATCTTGGGGCAGCCGCGCTCGATCAGCAGCGCCTCGGCGCGCGCCATCAGCATACGCCCATAGCCGCGCCCCTGGCAGGCGGGCGCGACGGCGAGGTAGTAGACCCAGCCGCGATGCCCGTCGAAGCCGATCATCGCCGTGGCCACCACGTGGGCATCGACCTCGCCGACGAGGAACAGCTCGGGCTGCTCGGTCAGCTTGCGCGCGATGTCACGGTGGGGATCGTTCCAGGGGCGGGTCAGGCCGCAGGCTTGCCACAGGGCAACCACGGTGGATTCGTCGGCGGGGCGGTAGGGGCGGATCTGCATGAGCGGAAGTAGAGAACAGGGGAAGACAGGGTGAACCCCAGTGTACCGAAAGCGACAGTCATCTACCCGACACACTTCCGGTTTAAATTTTCATTCGAACATCTAACATGATCGAATGAGCCTAACTCCGCGACAACGTGAAATCCTCGACTGGCTGCGCGATGCCAGCGAACTCAGCACCGACCAGCTTGCCGATCGCTTCCAGGTCAGCACGCAGACGATCCGGCGTGACATCAACGACCTGAGCGAACAGGGCCTGGTGCGGCGGCTGCATGGCGGGCTGAGCCTGCCGGCGGGCCAGCGCAACCTCAGTTTTTTGCAGCGCAGCACGGCGCAGATCGAACGCAAGCGGCGCATCGCCCATGCGGCCATCGCACTCGTGCCGGACAACGCCACGCTGTTCCTCGGCTACGGCACCACGGTGGCCGAGTTCGCGCGCGCGTTGCCGGCCGACCGGCCGCTGCGCGTGGTCACCAACAACCTGGACGCCGTGCACGCGCTGGCCGAGAAGCCCGCCATCGAGACCTGGGTGGCCGGCGGCCGGCTGCGTCCCGGTGACCGCGACGTGATGGGCAGCGCCACGCTCGACTTCATCCGCCGCTTTCGCGCGCATCTGTCGATCTGCGGCGCGGGCGCGGTGGATGCGGACGGCAGCCTGTTCGAGTTCCACCCGGACGAGGCGGAGTTCACCCAGGTGCTGTTCGCCAACAGCCACGTCCGCGCGGTGCTGGCCGACAGCAGCAAGTTCCTGCGCGACGCGCCGTGCCGCGTGGCCACGCTCGCCCAGATCGACCATTTCTTCACCGATGAGGAAGCCCGCACCGACGCCGGCGCGGACCTGCCCGCGCTGTGCGAACGCGCGGGTGTCTCGCTTCATATCTGCTGACGCAATCGACGACCCATACGCTGATAAGAACCCATGGCCTACCTGCGACTCGACAACCTGCAGCAGCGCTTCGGCGAGCAACACGTGCTCCGCGGCATCGACCTCGACGTGGCGCGTGGCGAGTTCATCGCGCTGCTCGGCGCCTCGGGCTGCGGCAAGACCACGCTGCTGCGGCTGATTGCCGGATTGGACCGGCCGAGCGGCGGGCGGATCTGGTTCGATGGCGCGGACGTGACCGACGTGGACCCCGCCGCGCGCCACCTGAGCATGGTGTTCCAGTCGTACGCGCTGTTTCCGCACTTGAGCGTGGGCGAGAACATCGTCTTCGGCCTGCGCGCGCGCAAGCTGCCGCGCGAGGAGCAGGCGGCGCGGCTCAAGCAGGCCGCCGACATGCTCGGGCTGGACAAGCTCCTCGCGCGCAAGCCGGGTGAACTCTCGGGCGGGCAGCGGCAGCGCGTGGCGCTGGCACGCGCCATCGTCTCGCATCATCCGGTCTGTCTGATGGACGAGCCGCTCAGCAACCTCGACGCCCAGCTACGTGCCGAGATGCGCGCCGAGCTGCGCAAGCTTCAGCGCGCGCTCGGGCTGACGGTGATCTACGTCACCCACGACCAGGTGGAAGCCATGAGCATGGCCGACCGCATCGTGCTGATGCATCAGGGCGAGATCGCCCAGGTCGGCACGCCCGAACAGCTCTACGAGCAGCCAGCCACGCCGGTCGTCGCCCGCTTTATCGGCCAGCCGCCGATGAACCTGTTGCGCGTGCCGGGGCTGGACGGGCTGGTGGGCATTCGTCCCGAACACATCGCGCTGGCGGCGACGGGCACCGCCGGCACGGATATTCACGATGGCGTCGTCGCGCGCAGCGAATATCACGGCGCAGACACGCTGATCGAGGTGCAGGTCTACGAGCAGCCCGTGCTGGTGCGCCATCCGGGCCGGCTTGCGCTGCAGACCGGCAGCCGGCTGGCGCTGGAATGGCCGGCCGCACGCGCCCACCGGTTTGCCGCGTGAGGGGCCTCCCTCCATCCCCATGACTTTCCCGATGTTTTGATTCGTCTTTCACCAGGAGCCTTCATGTCGTTCAAATCCCGTGGCCTCGCCCTCGCGCTGGGCGCCGTTCTCTCGATGGCCGCGCTCGGCGCGGCGGCACAGACGCAGGTGACCATGTACTACCCGGTCTCGGTCGGCGGCCCGCTGACGCAGGTGGTAGACAAGCTGGTCGACCAGTTCCAGCAGGCCAACCCGGACGTCAAGGTCAACGCCATCTACGCCGGCAACTACGACGACGCCCGCACCAAGGCGCTGGCCGCCCTCAAGGCCGGCACGCCGGTGCAGACCTCGGTGCTGTTCTCGATCGACCTGTTCGAGCTGAAGGACCAGAACGTGATTCGCCCGTTCGATGACTTCGCCACCACGCCGGAAGACAAGGCGTGGCTCCAGAGCTTCTACCCGGGCCTGATGGACAACGGCCGCGCCGACGGCAAGACCTGGGGCATCCCGTTCCAGCGCTCGACCATCGTCATGTTCTACAACAAGGACGCCTTCAAGCAGGCCGGCCTGGATCCGAACAAGCCGCCGCGTACCTGGACCGAGATGCGCGAGGCTGCTGCCAAGCTGGTGAAGCAGGACGGTGGCGCCACGTCGCGCTGGGGCGTGATGATTCCGTCGACGGGCTACGCCTACTGGATGTTCGGCGCGCTGGCCAAGCAGAACGGCGCCACGCTGATGAACGCCGCCGGCTCGCACACCACCTTCGACACGCCCAAGACGGTGGAAGCGCTCCAGTACTGGACCTCGCTGGCCAAGGACGGCCTGAGCCCGAAGGGCCTGATCGAATGGGGCACGCTGCGCCAAAACTTTGTCGAGGGCAAGACGGCGATGATGTGGCACTCCAYGGGCAACCTGACCGCCGTGCTCAAGGATGCCAAGTTCGACGTGGGCGTGGCCCCGCTGCCGGGCAACCCGACGGGTGGCTCGCCCACCGGCGGCGGCAACTTCTACCTGTTCAAGAGCGGCAGCGAAGCCGAGCAGAAGGCCGCCTACCGTCTGGTGCGATTCCTGACGGCGCCGGAACGTTCGGCCGAATGGAGCGTGGCCACCGGCTACATGGGCGTGAGCCCGGCCAGCTACGAGACGCCGACGCTCAAGAGCTACGCGGCCAAGGTGCCGCAGACGCTGGTCGCGCGTGACCAGCTCCAGGTGGCGACGGCGGAACTGTCGACGCACCAGGCGGGCCGCGTGCGCAAGGTGCTCGAGGACTCGCTCCAGTCGGCCATCACCGGCCAGCAGGAGCCGAAGGCCGCGCTGGCCGGCGCCCAGGCGCAGGCTGACCGCATCCTGAAGCCTTACCAGCGCTGACGCGGCGGGCCCACCGTGAACGACATCGGCCACGCCATGACTTCCCGATCCTTCGTCTCCAGGCCGGCCGTCCATGCGTGGCTGATGTTGCTGCCGGCGCTGGTGCTGCTGGCGGCGTTCACCTACTGGCCCATCGCGGGCAGCGTCTGGGAGAGCCTGCACACGCAGGCGCCCGGCGTCGCTCCGATGTTCAGCGGCGCGGACCAGTTCGCCGCGCTGCTGGACGACCCGGTGTTCCTGCAGGCGCTGCGCAACAACTTCTGGTACGCGCTGGTCACGGTGCCGGTCTCGGTAATGCTGGCGCTGGCGATGGCGCTCTGGGTCAACGAGCGCTTCGCGGGCCGCGGCCTGCTGCGGCTGGCCTTCTTCACCCCGACCATCCTGCCGATGGTGGCCGCCGCCAACGTCTGGCTGTTCTTCTACGCGCCCGACATCGGCCTCTTCAACCAGTTGCTCGGCGCCGCCGGCATCGCCGGCCGCAACTGGCTGGGCGATGTGGAGACCGTGCTGCCCGCGCTGATGGTCATCACCATCTGGAAGGAGGCGGGCTTCTTCATGATCTTCTACCTCGCCGCGCTTCAGTCGATCTCACCCGAACAGCGCGACGCGGCGCGCATCGAGGCGCCGTCCGCCTGGTACCGGCTACGGCGGGTCACCCTGCCGCTGCTGGCGCCGACCACGCTGTTCGTGGTCGTCAACGCGCTGATCAACGCGTTCAAGCTGGTCGATCACCTGTTCGTGCTCACGCGCGGCGGCCCGAACAACGCCAGCACGCTGCTGCTCTACTACCTCTATGAAGTGGCGTTCAAGTTCCAGGACATCTCGTACGCCTCGGCGCTGACGCTGGTGCTGCTGGCGCTGCTGGCCCTGTGCTCGGCGCTCCAGTTCTGGTTCTCCCGCAAGCGGGTCCATTACCGATGACGATCGCTCCTCCCCGGTTGTTGCTTCCCGTGGCCGGCTGGCTGGCCGGCCTGCTGTGGATCGCCCCGTTGCTGCTGATGTTCTGGGCAGCCTTCCACCCCGATGGCGATGCGCTGCGCCTGTCCTTCGACACCCGCTGGGGCTTCGGCAACTTCCCCGCCGCGTGGCGCGTGGCGCCGTTCGCGCGTTACCTCGTCAACACGTTCTGCATCGTCACGCTGCTGCTGGTGCTCCAGCTGCTGGTGTGCACGCTGGCTGGCTATGCGCTGGCGCGGCTGCGCTTCCCGGGCCGGGGGCTGGTGTTCGCCATCGTCATGCTCCAGCTGATGGTGATGCCGGAGGTGCTGATTACCGAAAACTACGTCAGTGTGGCGCGGCTCGGGCAGGTGGATCACTACCTCGGCGTGGCGCTGCCCTACATCGGTAGCGCGTTCGGCATCTTCCTGCTGCGCCAGACCTTCATGATGGTGCCGCAGGAGCTGGAGGACGCGGCGCGCATCGAGGGCCTGGGCCGGCTGGCGATCCTGCTCAAGGTCTACGTGCCGCTGGCCCGGCCCACCTACCTGGCCTATGCGCTGGTGTCCATCAGCTATCACTGGAACAACTTCCTGTGGCCGCTGGTGATTACCAACACCGAGGCAAGCCGGCCGGTGACCGTGGGCATGGCGCTGTTCGCGGCGCCCGAGACCGGTGTGGACTGGGGCGTGCTGTCCGCCGGCACGCTGCTGTCGATTGGCCCGCTGCTGGTCGCCTTCCTGCTGTTCCAGCGCCAGTTCATGCAGTCGTTCATGAACGCCGGCATCAAGTAGCCCGACAAAACTGGCCCCGCGCGAGGCGGGGCCCGGGCGCGATCAGTGGTTGCGCCAGCGCTGCACCATCACCTGCTGGACCTTGCCCTTGAAGAAGTAGCGGCGGTCCGTGGCGCCCTGCGGGTCGGCGCCGATCACGATCGGGCTGGTGTTCAGGCCCACGCCGCCCGTCACCGAGACCGACGGGGTGCGCTCGACGTTGTTGACCCAGAGCCGCACCGCGCCGTCGCCGTCATAGGCGCCGACGATGAAGTAAGAATCCGTGCCATTGAGCGAGGACAGCGGCACGGTGGCGTACTGGTAGCCGCCGTTGACGTAGACGCCGAAGCGCAGCAGCGTGCCCGCCTGCTCCAGCGCGAAGCCGCCCGCGTCGCTCTTGGCAAGGATCGCGGCGGTGGCGCCCGAGGTCAGGTCGTCGAAGTTGACCACCGCGCTGACCAGGAAGCCGCCGTTGGTGTCGTTGTCGGCCTGCCAGGTCGTGACCGACTGCGCGCCGGCAAACACCATGCTGCCGCCCACGCGGTCCTCATCGGACGTGACCGACAGCACTTCCAGCGTCGGCGTGGTGCCGCTCTGGGCCACCGCGTAGTTCGTCGGGCCGGTGCGCTTGTAAGTCAGCGGGTAGGCGGTCTGCGTCAGCGTGTTCATGTGCACCAGCGACGTGGCTTCGGTGATCAGCGCCCGCGCCGAGGTAGCCAGCGGCGTGGCGCCCCGGTCGTAGTCCGAGGTGATGAAATCCACGTCCTCGCGCAGCGCCGACAGGTACAGCTCGCCCAGGCTGGCCGGCGTGGTGTAGACGCCCACGCCGAGGCCGAGCAGCTTGGCCTGATCGATCGCGCCGAACAGGCTCGCCATCCGGTATTCGAGTTCCACGCCCTGGAAGCCCAGGCTCTTGGCCGTGCGCATGCGGTTGCGGATATCGCTCTCGATCAGGGCATGGAAGCGCACATGGTCGCGGATGCTCGCGAATTCCGACTGTGCCAGCAGCGCCTGGGCGCGCACCAGATGCTGGTGGCGGTTATTGCCGTCCATAAACGCGCGCAGCATGACCGGCCGGCCCGCCGTGGCGTAGCCCCAGTCGCGGATCGTGCGTAGCACGCCGAGCATCAGCGTGTCGCTGGCGGCGGCCGTCGAGTAGCCCTCCTTGATTTCGAGGAACAGCATGCGGTCGCTCTGCTGCAGCGCGGTATTGGCCAGCGCGCTGGCGAAGGTGCCCACGGCGGACTCCGAGTCGCTGTGCTCGACATAGACCTGGCCATCGGCGTGCAGGGTCAGGTCGAACTCCACGAGGTCGAGCCCCCGGTTCAGCGCCATCGACACTTGCGTGGTCGTGGCGGCATTGCTGGCGCCGTAGCAGTTATGGCAGGACAGCGCGACCGTGTTGCCGAGCGGCGAGACGGGCAGGCTGCGGGACACGCCGGTCCAGTAGCCCGCGAACGCCGGCGAGAACACGGCCGCGAGCAACAGCCCGGAACATGCGCGAATGAAACGTCGAAACACCAGCGTAGTGGACGGCATGCGAACCTCGCTTTGAAGGTGGAAACGGCGATTGGAACTGCGAAAAGTGCCGCGTGATGCCCGGCTGGGCGGCGGCAATGCGGATTGTTCCGGCTGACCGTGTCAGCGCCGTGACGCTGTTGCGGTGGCGATACGCAAGTCGCCAAGATTCACTTGAACATTGATAGACGAAAAAAAGGGCAGGTGCCAGCGATTGCCGACACCTGCCCCTGCTTACCTCCGCGCGATCAGGCGGCTTGCTGCCCCGCCTCCGGATGCTTGAACTGCGCCAGCAGCTTGGCCCACCGGCCGCGCACCGCGTTGAGATTGTTCTCCTTCACGTGCCCGAAACCGCGGATATCGTCCGGCAGGTTCGCCAGCGCAATCGCGGTGTCGTGGTTCGCGGCGGACAAGCCTTGCGCCAGTGTGTCCAGCAGCGCCCGGTATTCGCCGATCAGCGCGCGCTCGGTGCGCCGTTCCTCGGTCTTGCCGAAGATATCGAGCGCACCACCGCGCAGCCCCTTCAGCTTGGCCAGCAGGCGGAACAGCGTCATCGTGGACGGGCCGAAGCGGCGCTTGACCAGATGCCCCTTGTCGTCGCGCTTGGCCATCAGCGGCGGCGCGAGCCAGAAGTTGAGCTGGTAGTCGCGGCCGGGCTCGCCTTCGAACTGGGCGCGCAGTTTGTCGAGGAACACCGGGTCGGTGTAGAGCCGCGCCACTTCGTACTCGTCCTTGTACGCCATCAGCTTGGCCAGATTGCGCGCGGCGGCCTCGGTCAGCGGCAGCGGCTTGCCGGCGCCCACCATGGCCGTTTCGGCCGCGCGCACGCGTTGCACGGCGTCGCGGTACTCGGCGGCATAGGCGGCGTTCTGGTACTGGGTCAGCAGGTCCACGCGGCTCGCGATCAGCTTCTCCAGCAGCGCGCCCGAAGACGTCGGCAGCTTCACCACGTCCGCCCCGTCCATGGCCGGCTTGAGCTTGCCGGTCAGCCCCAGCACCTGCGCCGGGTCGTGCGCCATGTGGCGGCCCCAGTCGAACGCGGCCTTGTTCTTGTCCACCGACACGCCGTTCAGTTCGATGGCGCGCTCCAGCGCCTCCAGCGTCAGCGGAATCCAGCCCTTCTGCCAGGCAAAGCCGAGCACCAGCGGGTTGGTGTAGATGGCATCGCCGATCAGCGCCACGGCCAGCGCGCTGGCGTTGATGAACTCGCACTGCTCGCCCACGGCGGTGCGGATGTCCTGCTCCGCCGACAGGCCCGGGAACTGCCACTTCGGATTCTTGATGAAGTCGGCGGTCGGCGTCTGCGCGGTGTTGACCACCGCGCGGGTGCGGCCCGCCTGCGTCTTCGAGATCACTTCGTCGTTGGCCGAGACGATGGCATCGCAGCCGATGACCAGATCCGCCTCGCCCATGGCGATGCGCGTGGCATGGAGGTCATCGGGCTTGGCGGCAATCTGCACGTGGGACAGCACCGCGCCGCCTTTCTGCGCCAGCCCGGCCATGTCCAGCACCGTCACGCCCTTGTTCTCGAGGTGCGCGGCCATGCCGAGCAGGCCGCCAATCGTCACCACGCCGGTGCCGCCCACGCCCGTGACCAGCACGCCGAACGGGTGGTCGAGCGATGGCAGCGTCGGCTGGGGCAGCACCGGCAGGCTGTCCATCGACAATCCCCGCTCCCGGGGCTTGCGCACCTGCGCGCCTTCGGCCGTCACGAAGGACGGGCAGAAGCCGTTCAGGCACGAGAAGTCCTTGTTGCACGACGACTGGTTGATCTGGCGTTTGGTGCCCAGCTCGGTCTCGAGCGGCTCCACCGACAGGCAGTTCGACTTGACCGAGCAGTCGCCGCAGCCTTCGCACACCGCGTCGTTGATGAAGGCGCGGCGGGCCGGATCGGGGAAGGTGCCGCGCTTGCGGCGCCGACGCTTCTCGGTGGCGCAGGTTTGGTCGTAGATCAGGATGGTGCAGCCCGGCACTTCGCGGAGTTCACGCTGGATGCGATCCAGCTCGTCCCGATGATGGACGGTGAGCCCCTCGGGCAGCTTGATCGCGCCGTTGTACTTCTCGGGCTCGTCCGTGACGATGACGATCTGCTTCGCGCCTTCGGCGGAGACCTGGTAGGCGATGTCGCGCACCGAGAGCTCGCCGTCGACGGGCTGGCCGCCGGTCATCGCCACGGCGTCGTTGTAGAGGATCTTGTAGGTGATGTTGACCCCCGCCGCGATCGACGCGCGGATGGCCAGCAGCCCCGAGTGGAAGTAGGTGCCGTCGCCGAGGTTGGCGAACACGTGCTTGTCGCCCGCGAACGGCGCCTGGCCGATCCAGGCCACGCCTTCGCCGCCCATCTGGCTGAAGGTGCTGGTGCTGCGGTCCATCCACACGGTCATGTAGTGGCAGCCGATGCCGGCCAGCGCGCGCGAACCCTCGGGCACGTTGGTTGACGTATTGTGCGGACAACCGGAGCAGAACCACGGTTTGCGCTCGGCGGTCACGCGCGGCGTGGCCAGCGCGCGCTCCTTGGCCTCGATGACCGCCAGACGGGCGGCGATGCGGGCGCGCACATCGGACGGCAGGTCGAACTTTTCCAGCCGCGTGGCGATGGCCTTGGCGATGATCGCCGGCGACAGCTCGTAGTGGGCCGGCAGCAGCCAGTTGTTCTGCGGGATCGACCATTCGCCGCCCGCGTTGTCGCGCTCGTCGAACTTGCCGTACACCTTGGGGCGCACGTCGTCGCGCCAGTTGTACAGCTCCTCCTTGAGCGCGTATTCCATGATCTGGCGCTTTTCCTCGACGACGAGGATCTCCTGCAGCCCCTCGGCGAACTTGCGCGCGCCGTGCGCCTCCAGCGGCCATACGCAGCCCACCTTGTAGAGGCGGATGCCCAGGCGCGCGCAGGTCTCGTTATCGAGGCCGAGGTCGGACAGCGCCTGGCGGGTGTCGAGGTAGGCCTTGCCGGCGGTCATGATGCCGAAACGCGCGTGCGGCGAGTCGATCTCGATCCGGTCGATCTTGTTGGCCCGCACATAGGCCAGGCCGGCGTACCACTTGTAGTCGAGCAGGCGCGCTTCCTGTTCCAGCGGCGGATCGGGCCAGCGGATGTTCAGGCCGCCCTGCGGCAGGATGAAGTCATCGGGCAGCACGATCTCCACGCGGTGCGGATCGAGTTCGACCGAGGCCGACGATTCCACCACGTCGGTCACGCACTTCATGGCCACCCAGAGGCCGGAGTAGCGGCTCATCGCCCAGCCGTGCAGGCCGTAGTCGAGGTATTCCTGGACGTTGGACGGGTAGAGCACGGGCAGGCCGCAGGCCTTGAAGATGTGCTCGGACTGGTGCGCCAGCGTGGAGGACTTGGCCGAATGGTCGTCGCCGGCCAGCACCAGCACGCCGCCGTGCTGGCTGGAGCCGGCGGAGTTGGCGTGCTTGAAGACGTCGCCGGTGCGGTCCACGCCCGGGCCCTTGCCGTACCACATGCCGAATACGCCATCGAACTTGGCATCCGGATACATGTTGACCTGCTGGGAGCCCCAGACCGAGGTGGCGGCGAGATCTTCGTTCAGGCCAGCCTGGAAGACGACGTTGTGCGCTGCAAGATGCTTCTTGGCTTTCCAGAGCGACTGGTCGAGCGCGCCGAGCGGCGACCCGCGATAGCCGGAGATGAAACCGGCAGTGTTCAGACCCGCGGCGCGATCCCGTTCCTGCTGCAGCATCGGCAGCCGTACCAACGCCTGCGTGCCGCTGATATAGATGCGGCCGCGTTCCAGCGTGTACTTGTCTTCGAGGGAAACGTTCTCTAGCGCGCGACGAATGGCGTCGCTGACCGGCGGGGTCAGGGGGGCATTCATAAGTGCTCCTCTATGGGCATGCTGTCGGGATCACCGACACATCAGTTGTGGGCAACCTTCCGGGGCCTCTTGTGGAGGCGTGGGAAGGCCGTGTCTCTGCGCGGCATGGTAGCACCCGCGTTGCGCGCGCGGTACCTTGCTATGCAGCATAAACCGGGCCAGCTACCCCCGTGATTTCCCGTAGGCACGGGCTTTCAGCGTGTACACTGCGTTGCATCCAGGCGGCCCCGACCGCCCGCTCCGGGCGGCGCCGGCTGCACCGCAACCCCCTATCGACACATGACAAATTCCCCTCGCCAGGGCGCGACCCTGGCTGTGCTGATCGACGCCGACAACGCGGCGCCCGCCATCGTGGAAGGCCTGCTGGCCGAAGTGGCCAAGTACGGCGTGGCCGCCGTGAAGCGGATCTACGGCGACTGGACCAAGCCCAACCTGGCCGGATGGAAGGAGCGGCTGCTGTCGCACTCGATCCAGCCGATCCAGCAGTTCCGCTACACCGTGGGCAAGAACGCCACGGACAGCGCGATGATCATCGACGCGATGGACCTGCTCTACACGGGCCGCTTCGACGGGTTCTGCATCGTCTCCAGTGACAGCGACTTCACGCGGCTGGCGTCGCGCATCCGCGAGCAGGGGCTGATCGTCTACGGCTTCGGCGAGCGCAAGACGCCCAAGCCGTTCGTGACAGCCTGCGACAAGTTCATCTATTCCGATGTGCTGCGCACGGACACCGATACCGACGTGGAAGCCGAAGGCGCCGTGGCCCCGGCACGCCGCCGCAACACCCAGGAGCTGCGGCAGGACTCGCGGCTGGTGCGCCTGCTGCAAAGCGCCGCGCAGGCGGTGTCGGACGAAGACGGCTGGTCGACGCTGGGCGGCATGGGCAACCACATCGCCAAGCAGGCGCCGGAATTCGACTCGCGTAACTATGGGTACGGCAAGCTGTCCGAACTCGTGGCATCGACCAACCTGTTCGAGGTGGAAACGCGCAACGGCGGGAACAACAAGACCATCTGGGTGCGGCTGAAGAAGCGCGCCAAGGGGGAGGGCGGCCAGCCGGGGCAGCAGTCGGGCCAGCAGGGTGGGCAACAGGGTGGGCAACAGGGTGGGCAACAGGGTGGGCAACAGGGTGGCCAGCAATCGGGCCAGCAGTCTGGGCAACAGTCGGGTCAGTCCGGCCAGTCCGGCCAGCAGCAGCGCCCGCAGCAAAACCAGTCGAACCAGCAGGAGCGCCGCCCGTCGCCGCCACCGCTGCCGGCCACCACGGTGGCCCAGGCTGTGCCGCCGGTGGAAACGCCCGCGCCAGTGGTCGAAATCGACGCCATCCCCGAGCCGGCCCCGGTCTTCTCGGCGGCCTCCGAGGACGAACCGGCCGGCTCCGCCTCGACCCTGATCCCGGAAGCCGTGGAACCCCCGGCCTCGTCACGCGGCAAGCGCGCCAAGCGCCCCGAAGTCGCCCTGAGCGACACCCCGTGGCCAATCGACCAGTCAGTCTTCGCCGCCCCGGGCACGACGGTGCTGTCCGCCCAGGTTGTCGAGGAACCCACCGAGCCCGCCCCGGCCCCCGCCGAGGAAGCCCCGAAGTCCGCCGACAAGAAAGCTCCCGCAAAGAAAGCCGCCCCGCGCAAGCGCGCGCCGGCCAAGAAGGCGGTGAAGAAGGCAGCGGAGTAAGGTAGTGAGGGGAGGGCGGCCGGCTTAACGAAGCCGGGCCGCTCGCCCACGCCGGTCCAGCATCCACCTGCGCGCCAGCCAGGTTCCGATCACCACCGCCACGAATGACAAGGCGAGGTGGACCAGGAGTTCCAGATCGTCGCCAGCTTCGCCGTCCCAGAATCCCGGGACATGGGTGAATATCCAGAACCAGAACGACTCCGGGAATGGGAAGATGGCCGCAAGCCAACGCAGCCAAACGAAGGTTAGCGCGAGCGTGGCAAAAACCGTCCACACGGCCAACAATAGCCACCGAGCCAAGGTCTTCATCTGACGATCACCCTGCCATACGCCTTGAGAGCGTCGTCCCCGGCACGGGGTGTTGTCGCTGGGCTTTGAGGAGCGAGCGTAGGTGGTGGTAGCCCATGTGGCTCTCGACGGTAATGCACCCTTTGCTGATGCCTTGGCCGCCCTTCGGATGGAGGCGGAATTCGCCGCGCCGTATGGCGTTGCAGAAGGCTTCGTCATCTATCTTGCCGTCAACAGCATAGAGAGCGAACCATTCGTTCTTGTTCCGAAGCGAATCTCTGATCGACCCGAGCATGCCTCCGGATTGCCGATCAACGACGTAGTAGGTTCCGCGGGGAATCGGACCTGTACTTGCATAGCAGGAAAATTCGGGTCGATTCTTATGGTGATCCAGGCCAGAAAACGCTGGAAAAGCCAGAGCGCCGCAGCGCAGCGCACTCATTGCCTTGCCATTCAGTTCAAAGGTGCATTCGAGCATGGTCGTTCTCCATCGAAGTCTCTCAACCGTGAGAGCACGAAGGAGGCTACGCCTCAGGCTTTGGCGCGAACATCGTACGAGTTCGAAACTCAGCGCACCAGCTGATTGATCTCGATAATCGGCATCAGCACCGCCAGCACGATGAGCGCTTACCGGCCGTCTAATGTCGGCGCAGTGATGTGTTGGATCGACGCAGGGACCGGAACCGTGCAAGGCGGCAAGCCGCCCACGTCCCGATAGCGACCACCACGAACGAGATGCCGAGGTAAATCAAAATGGCGAGATCGTAAGCCGATTCACCGTCCCAGAACCCAGGCGTATGGGCGAATACCCATACCCAAAAGGTATCGGGCAAATGGACATAGCGCCCAAGCTCGTGGATCCAGAGGTAAGTCACGCCCAAAGTCGCGATGAGCACCCAAAGTATCAGTAGAAGATAGCGCGCGAACCTTGTCATTTGACGACCACCTTTCCATATGCCAAATGTTTGGTTCCCGGAATGGGACTTAGCTTCTGTCCCTTCAGCAGCCCCCGCAGCCGGTAGAAATCCATTGGATTGTCTATCGTGATGCAGCCTTTGCTGATTCCGAGGTCGCCCTTGGGATGAAGCCGGAAGTTTCCCCGCTTCACGGCGTTGCAGTAGATGTAGTCGTCGATCTTGCGGTCTATTGCGTACAGGGCAAACCAGTCGTCTTTCCCGCTCCAAGCATCCCTGATCGGACCAAGCAGGCCTCCCGATTGCCTGTCAATAATGAAATAGGTGCCGCGTGGAATTGGCCCCGAGTCCAAGGTGCACATGAATTCCGGGCGATTTACGTGCGTCGCCAGGCCTGAAAACGCTGGAAAAGCCAGAGCGCCGCAGCGCAGCGCACTCCTTGCCTTGCCATTCAGTTCAAAGGTGCATTCGAGCATGGTCGTTCTCCACCGAAGTCTCTCAACCGTGAGAGCACGAAGGAGGCTACGCCTGGGGCCTTGCCGCGACCATCGTACGAGTTCGAAACTCAGCGCACCAGCTGATTGATCTCGATAATCGGCATCAGCACCGCCAGCACGATCAGCAGCACCACCACGCCCATCGTCAGAATCAGCAGCGGTTCCAGCAGGCTGGTCAGGAACAGCGTGCGGCGTTCCAGTTCCTGGCTTTCGCCGATGGCGGCGCGTTCCAGCATGATCGGCAGGTTGCCGGTGGCTTCGCCGGAGCGGATCAGGTGGACCAGCACCGGCGGGAACTGGTTCTGCGCGGCCAGCGCGCGGGCCAGCGAGGCGCCTTCGCGCACGCGGGTGGTGGCGTCGTCGACGTTGGTTTTCAGCGCGAGGTTGGTCAGCGTTTCGCCGGCGGCCTGCAGGCTGCGCAGGATCGGCACGCCGGCAGAGACCAGGATGGCCAGCGTGCTGGCGAAGCGCGCCGTGTTGTAGCCCCGGATCAGCTTGCCCAACAGCGGGGCGGTCAGCAGCCAGCGGTGCCAGGCCAGGCGGACGTCCGGCTGGCGYAGCACGCTGCGGATGACCAGCGTGGCCACCGCGATCACGGCCAGCGCCGCCCACCACCAGTTCCGTACGAAATCCGACAGCGCCAGCATGACGATGGTCAGCGTCGGCAACTTCTGCTTGGTGTTGGCGAACACGCTCACCACCTGCGGCACCACGTACGACAGCAGGAAGATCACGATGGCGAATGCCACCACCGTGACGATGGCCGGGTAGGTGAAGGCCAGCCGGATCTTCGAGGTGAGCTGGTTGCGCGTCTCGATATAGGTCGCCAGCCGTTCCAGCACCACGCCGAGGTGGCCGGAGTGCTCGCCGGCCGAGACCAGCGCGCGGTAGATATCGGGGAAGTCTTTCGGATGCTGGGCCAGCGCCACGGAGAGCGAGCTGCCGCCCATCACCTCGGCGCGGATGCCGGCCAGCAGTTCGTGCAGGTACTGGCGCTCGGCCTGATCGGCCAGCGCGCCCAGCGCCTCGTCGAGCGGCAGGCCGGAGACGATCAGGCTGGCGAGCTGGCGCGTGAACAGCGCCTGCTCCTGCGTGGAGAGCCGGCGCACCAGGACGCTGCTGCCGGTGCGCGGCGCCAGCCCGGCGCCGGCCAGCGGATCGACGGTGATCGGCGTCAGCCCGCGCGCGCGCAGTTGCGTGCGCGCCTGCTTGGGGCTGTCGGCCTCGATGACGCCGCGGTCGGCGCGGCCGGTGGCGTCGGCGGCTTCGTAGCGATAGGCGGGCATGCGGTGCGGCTCCCGGCTATTCGCGCGTCACGCGCAGCACTTCTTCGAGCGACGTGGCGCCGCTGTCGATCCAGCGCTGGGCATCGGCCCGCATGGTGTGCATGCCCTTGGCCAGCCCCACCTGCTTGATCTCGGATTCGGGCTGCTGGCGGTGGATCATGGTCTGGATGTCGGCATCCACGGTCAGCAGTTCATAGACGCCCATCCGGCCCTGGTAGCCCGAATGGCCGCACTTGTCGCAGCCCACGGCGTGCCACACGCGCTGGAGCGGCTTGCCCTGCGCGTGCAGGATCTCGGCTTCGGCGGGTGTCACTTCGATCACTTCCTCGCGCTTGCAGTGCGGGCACAGCCGGCGTACCAACCGCTGCGCCAGCACGCCGAGCAGCGACGACGACAGCAGGAACGGCTCGATCCCCATATCGACCAGACGCGTCACGGCCGAGGCCGAGTCGTTGGTGTGCAGCGTGGCCAGCACCAGGTGGCCGGTCAGCGAGGCCTGCACGGCGATCTGCGCCGTCTCCAGGTCACGGATTTCGCCGATCATCACCACGTCCGGGTCCTGCCGCAGGATCGCGCGCAGGGCCTTGCCGAATGTCATGTCGATGCGGGGATTGACCTGGGTCTGGCCGATGCCGTCCAGGTCGTACTCGATCGGGTCTTCCACCGTCATGATGTTGGTGGTGCGCGCGTCGAGCCGCGACAGTGCCGCGTACAGCGTGGTGGTCTTGCCGGAACCGGTCGGCCCGGTCACCAGCACGATGCCGTGCGGCTGGCGCACGAGGTGATCGAAGCCGCCCAGCGTATTGGGCGCCATGCCAAGCTTGGCGAGGTCCAGCCGGCCGGCTTCCTTGTCGAGCAGACGCAGCACCGCGCGCTCGCCGTGGCCGGTGGGCAGCGTGGAGACGCGCACATCCACCGGCCGGCCGCCCACGCGCAGCGTGATGCGGCCGTCCTGCGGCAGGCGTTTCTCGGCGATGTCGAGCTGCGCCATGATCTTGATCCGCGAGATCAGCGCGCCGTGCAGCGCCTTCTTGGGCCGCACCACGTCGCGCAGCGTGCCATCCACCCGGAAACGCACCACGGACGACGACTCGAACGGCTCGATATGGATATCCGAGGCCTGCTCGCGCGCGGCCTGGGTCAGCAGGGCGTTGATCATGCGGATGATCGGCGCGTCGTCCTCGGACTCGAGCAGGTCTTCCACGGCGGGAATGTCCTGCATCAGCCGCGACAGGTCGACTTCGCCCTCCACCTCGCCCACCACCTGGGCGGCGCTGCCGTCCTGGCGGTTGTAGGCATCGGAGATCGCCGCGATCAGCGCGTCCGGCTCCAGCACGCGCAGTTGCAGCGCGCCGTGCACGCGGGCCACCTCGGCCAGCGCCTGTGGCGCCGTGGCGCGGCTGACCCAGACCTCCACGCCATCGGGGCGCTGGTGGGCGATCAGCAGCGGCGCTTCGCGCGAAAACGAGTACGAGACCAGCCGCGCCGCCATCGGCGAGGGCGGCTCGAGTGGTGCAGGTGCCGGTGCCGACGGTGCCGGCAGGGCGGTGTTGTCGATAGTTTCGGTGGCCATGGTTAGCCTTTAACCGGCGCGTGGCGTATCGGTGGCTTGCGAGCCCTTGGAGATCGGGCGCGGCGCTGCCTGCGGGGCCGGCGACGGCGCGGCAGGCAGGGTCGGGTCCAGCGGCAGCGGGCTCTGCACCGGCCCGTTGTAACGCGGATCGACGAACGGCGCGCCCGGCGCGTCCGCCGGCGGCAGCACTGGGGTGTCCTTGTCGCGTACGAACATGTTAGGCGAGACGAAGCCCTGCTGCTGGCCGCGGATGTACTCGTAGCGGTCCTGCGTCAGGCGGTCGGTGGCCTGTGCCGTGCGCATGATGTACGGGCGCAGGAACACCAGCAGGTTGGTCTTCTTGCGGTTCTTGTTCTCGTAGCGGAACAGGGCGCCGAGGTAGGGAATGTCGCCCAGCAGCGGCACCTTCTGCACGCCGTCGCCGTAGCTGTCCTCGATCAGGCCGCCCAGCACGATGATCTGGCCGTCATCCACCAGCACGTTGGTCTCGATCGAGCGCACGTTGGTGGTCGGGCCCTGCGTGGCGTTGATCGTGTTGGCCACCACCGACGAGGACTCCTGGTAGATCTGCATCTTCACCAGCCCGCCGTCCGTGATCTGCGGCCGCACGCGCAGCGTGATGCCGACGTCCTTGCGGTCGAAGGTCTGGAACGGCGTGACCGAGGCCGAGCTGCCGGTCTGGGCGTAGGAGCCGGTCGTGATCGGAATGTTCTGGCCGATCAGGATCTTGGCTTCCTCGTTCTCCAGCGTGATCAGGTTCGGCGTGGAGAGCAGGTTCACGCTGTCGTTGCTGCCGAGGGCGCGCAGCAGCGCGCCGAGGCCGATGGCCTTGTTGACCACGCCCAGGTTCAGGCCGCCGATGTCCGGCACCAGCTGCGTGGCGGCCGC
Organism: Cupriavidus sp. 10L43_2; assembly: GCF_056395265.1. Taxonomy (NCBI): domain Bacteria; kingdom Pseudomonadati; phylum Pseudomonadota; class Betaproteobacteria; order Burkholderiales; family Burkholderiaceae; genus Cupriavidus; species Cupriavidus sp. 10L43_2. The sequence goes on along the minus strand of NZ_JBFTJE010000015.1, from coordinate 26,719 downwards.
GATGCCCGCCGTGCTGTCGTTGTTGATGGCCGCGATGGCGCCGGTCAGGTTGATGATGTTCTTGCCGCCCGAGCCGAAGTTCGTGCCGGCGAAGCCGATGGCGTTGCCACCCGAGTTGATCAGGCCCTGCCACTGGATGCCCAGTTCGCTGGCCTGCGTGGCGGTCACTTCCACGATCATCGACTCGATGTAGACCTGCGCGCGGCGCGCGTCGAGGTCGTCGATCACGGCGCGCAGGTTGCGGTAGACCGGCTCGCTGGCGGTGATGATCAGCGCGTTGGTGGTCGGGTCGGCCTGGATCGTGCCGCCGGTGGTCGGCTGCTGGTTGACCGCGAACGACGACGAGAAGGCATTCGAGCCGCTGCCGCCGAAGCCCGAACCGCCCGACGAGCCCGAGCGGCCATAGCCGCCGCTGCTGGACGAGCCGCCGCCGTACTGGCCGCTCTGCGTTGACGCCTGGTTCTGGAACGCGCCGGACGTGGCGGTGTTGGCGCCCGCGCCGGCCGCCCCGCCCTGCTGCGTGGAGCTGGCGAAGCTGGTGTCGGCGGCGACGATGGCGCGCAGCGTGGCCGCCAGCTTCACCGCATCGGCGTTCTTGAGCGGCACCACCCAGATATTGCCGGGGCGGGCGTAGGGCTGGTCGAGCTTCTCGATCAGCTGGCGCGCCTGCTGCACGCGCGCGCGGCTGGAGGCGCGGATCATCAGCGAGTTGGTGCGTGGCTCGGCCACGACCGAGGTGCGCAGGCTGGCATCGCCCCCGGGGGCCGCGCCGCCGCCGGCGCCGCCGGAGGCCGACGGGTCGAGCAGCCGTTGCAGGACCACGGCGGCGTCGCTGGCGATGGCGTTCTTCAGCGGAATCAGTTCGACTTCGCCCGACGCCGGCGCATCCACGGCGGCGATGATGCGGGCCAGCCGGCGCAGGTTGTCTGCGTAGTCGGTAATGACCAGCGTGTTGTTGGCCGGGTAGGCGGTGATCGTGTTGTTCGGTGCGATCATCGGGCGCAGCACCGGCACAAGGTTGTTGGCGGACTCGTAGTTGAGCCGGAACACCTGCGTGACGACCTGATCACCCCGGCTCGAGCCGGCGCCGATCACGGTGGGCGAGCCCTGCAGCTTGGCGTCGGCCTCGGGCACCACCTTGGTGAAGCCGTTGCTCTCCACCATCGCATAGCCCTGCATGCGCAGCACCGAGCCCAGCGTCTCCAGTGCCTGCGCGCGCGACACCGGCTGCTCCGTCACCAGATTCACCGTGCCCTTCACACGCGGATCGATGACGAAGTTCTTGCCCGTGGCCTGGCCTACCGCCTTGACCACCGAGTCGAGGTCGGCGTTGACGAAGTTCAGCACCACCTGGTCACGGTTCTGCGTGCGCGGCGTGATGTCGTTGGGCTGCGGCGGCTGGCCCTGGCCCTGGGCCCACAGCGGGGCAGGGGCCAGCAGGGACAGGCCGCACAGCAGCGCGGTGGCGCGGGCGCAGGCGGTACGGAGAAAGCGGTGGTGTGCGTGCGTTGTCATCATGGTTCTAGGCGTGCTGCGCTCGGTCAAGGGCTAGTGGTGGCTCAGAAGCGCAGCCGTGTCACGTTGTTCTCATGTCTACCCAGCAGGCTCAACAGCCCTGCCAGTTGCGTGGCGGCGTCGGGGTCGGTACGGGCCGTGCCCTCGAAGCGTGCCTGCCGGCCCAGGGTGCCGCTGCCCTCCAGGTACAGCGGTCCGGCCGTGGTCTTCAGTTGCAGCTTGCCGTCCACGCCGGCCAGGTCCACTTCGGCGCGATAGCTGCCGAGTGGACGTAGCCGGCTCACGGCGGAGGACACCTGGTCGAACTGCAACGTCAGGTGCCCGAAAGTCTGGCTGCCGGTCTTCTTGTCGCCGAACTGGCCGCGCAGCGCGGACCAGTCGATCCGCATCTGGCCGTCCGGCCGCAACGTGTTGAACGGGGCGCCGATGCCTTCCAGCAGCGCGGCCGGCAGGCGGATGGCGCCGGCCTGCGCGGTCCAGCCGGTCGGTGTCACAGCCAGCGTCACCGGGGCCGCCATGGCCTCGGTGTGCGCCAGCGCCACGCGCAGCGTCCCGACCAACAGCGGCCAGCCCGCCACGTTCCATTCGAGCCGGCCCGGCAGGACCGTCGCGGTCTGGCTCCCCGCGCCGGCGGAGAGCGCCAGCGTGGCGCTGCCGTGCCAGATCGTGCCGGCCGCGTCGGCCAGCAGTACCCGGCGCTGCGTGCGGCTGGCCACGCTCTCGGCCAGCCATGCGGCGGGCGCGCAGGCCGCTACCGTCACGGCTACCGTGGCGACGCCCAGCAGCGCCCAGCGCACGCGCTTCCAGCCACGCGCCACGGGCGCGCGCCGGCGCGTCAGACGCAGCGATTCCAGCCGGACCATCAGTTTCGGCCGCCCGAGCCGGGGCCTTGCAGTGTGGCGGTCACGTTGACCAGCGCCGTCGCGCCCACGTAGGCGATACGGGCATCGACCACCTTGAGCCGCTGCTGCGCGCGTACGTCCTGGAGCCAGCCGGCCACTGCGCCGAACGGTACTTTATCGAGTTGAAGCTGCACGGCATTGTCGCCGGTCGGCGCCAGCCTGGTCGGCTTCAGACCATGCTGGCCCATGCTGTCCTGCAGCGCCTGGGTCAGGGCATCGCCGCGCAGCGTGGGGGCCGGGCTGGCGGCCAGGCCGCGTGCCTCGTGCGCCAGCGTTTCCATCTCGGCAAGGTCCGCGCGCATCTGCGGCAGATTGCGATTCAGGCGGGCGCGGCCATCGGCGGCCGGTTCCCACAGCAGCAGGTAGCCGAAGACGAGGACCAGCAACACGGCGCCGCCGCCGAGGATGGCCTGCTCGCGCGGGTTGCGGGCGTTCCAGAAGGCGTCGAAGCGTTCGCGCCAGCGTTCCGGCACACGCGGTTTCAGGCGCGCGAAGCGGGCGGAGAGGGCGCTGGGCCGGGCGGAGGGACGCGACATTTTCATGATGCGGCCTTCACGGTCCAGCGCGTGGCGCCCTGCGGGGGCGAGCTGCCGCCGCGCGCGGCGTCCGGCGGATTCTTGTCTTCTTCCATCTGCAGGCCGGTCTGGCGCACCGCGTTGCGCAGCGCGCCGGTGTTGGTGCCGGGTTTCAGCGTCACATAGAGCGTGCCCGCGCGGTATTCCAGCGCCAGCAGCGCATCGGGCGGCAACTGCTGGGCGCCGCGCGCGAAGCCATCGGCCAGCGGCAGGAAATCGCCCGGCACGCTACGCCCGCTCGCCGTGCGCAGCTGTTCCACCTGGCGGCGCATCAGCAAGGGCGGCTCGGCGATCTGCGGCACATTGGGGAAGGCGGTGTGGAGCAGGTCCGCCTGCGCGGCCTCGACCCGCTTCGCCTCGTTGCGCAGCAGCAGCCACTGGATATTCACGCCGATGATCTGCACCAGCAGCAGGCCGATGGCCAGCGCCACGGGCAGGCGCCACGCGCGCAGGTTCCAGCGATCCATGCGGCCCTGCGCGAATTCGAACTGGGCGAGGTCGAGCTGGGGATTCTGCAGGCAGTCTTCGGCGCCAACCAGCCAGAGGCGCCAGGCATCGGAAATCCGCGAGGCACGGGCGACCGGCGGCTGCGCGTGGAGTGCCGGCACCGGGGCGTGCGCGCGCGCCGTTGCGTCGCCATGCCATTGGCCGACCGGAGCCAGCGCCTGCCAGGCCGCCAGCGCGGCATCGCCCAGCATCAGGCCGAAACCCTCGTACTGGCCGGTGCGGGCCGTGACCTGCCACATGCGCGTCGCTTCCGACGTGGCGGTGGCCGTGACGTCGAGCAACGAGGCGGATTGCGAAAGTGCCGTGGCAGCCGCCTCCACGATCAGCGTGGCCGGCTGGACTGGGGCGGTGGGCTTCGATGCAGCCACGGCAGGCGCCGGTTGGGCAGCGCCGGCACCAGCCAGCACGGGCTCGGGCGCCTCGGCGTCGGCCGGCACCGCTTCGACCGGTTCCGGCAACGGCAGGCAAAGCTGCGCGGCCACCACGTGGCGGCGGCGGTGCTTGTGTTCGGCAAAGTTGTCGAGCGCGGCGCGCATCCAGGCGCGGTCCGTCACCATCAGCAGGCGGCGGCGCGCGCCACGGGCGGTCGCCGTCGGGTCCAGCGCCGGCCCGAGCGCGATATGGCAGGGGGCGGCGTCCGTCGCCAGCATGTCCTCGACCAGATTCGGCAGGGCCAGCCGCAGCCGCGCGGGCGGCAGCGGGGGCACCATCGCCGTGGTCAGCAGCACGTCTGAGGCGGCCACGATCAGCACCAGGCGGTCCGCCGCCGGCATGTCGGCGGCCAATGCGTGGCCTTCGCGCAACAGTTCGGGGGCGTGGGGCAGGCCCGGGCGGCGGCTCTTGTCCGCCACCGGCGTGCGGACCAATGCAAAAGCCATGGCGCCAAACTGCCACGGTTGCGGCTGGTCGTGCGGCCGTTGCGGCAGGCGGACGTAGAGGGTGGTGCTCAAGGGTTACCTAAATGGAATCGCTCGGTCGGGGTGGGGCGGCGCGGCAGGCCGCCCGGGTTCGGCGCAACAGCGTACCTTGCCTGTGTGACTAAAGCACGTCAATACAGTCCTGTCTGAATCTGGTCTCGACGTTTGTCCGACATTTATGGAGCATGCCGCACCCGGGGGTGCCCGCATGACTCAGGGCGCCTCCGGCAGGCGGTCGGTGTCGCGCACCCAGAGTACACGGGTGGTGTTGCCGCTCCCGAGCGTGGGCGCGCGCTGGACCAACGACACCTGCAGCCGCCGCGCGCGCTCGTGCCGCACCAGACCATACACCAGGAAATAGTGGGTGCTTACCTCAAGCGCTTCGCCGGCGGTGCTGCCGGCCTGCGGCGCGACGGCGCGCAGCTGCGTGCTGATGTCGCCCGTATTGCGGAAGTAGGCGCGGTCGCGCTGGCGCACCAGCTCGCGGGCGCGGTCCAACGGCAGCTTGTCGATGGCGGCGGCCAGTACCTCGGGCTCGGCCGTGTTGGCATTGATCTTGGTCCGTTCGGGCAGGAAGGCGATGAACGGGTCCAGCGCGGCCACCATCTCCGGGTTGTAGCCGGGAATGGCGAGCAGGTCGGCGGCGGTGTCGGGCGGGCGCGGCACGGGCTGGCCGTCGGGCGACGCCCCGCGTGCCGCGCGTACCAGATACTGCGCGGTCGGCTCTGCCAGCGACGGATTCATGCCGAGCGTTTGAAGCAGGCGGCGGTAAACCAGCAGCGAGGGCAGGTCGATCTCCACCACGCGCCCGCTGCCCGAGGCGTTCCAGATATAGAGGTTGTTGAGGTTGAAGCGCGCCTGGGCATCGACGATGCGGCCAGACAGGAACGAGGTCTCCCCGGCCTGGTCCGTGCGCAGCCCGGCGCCGAGGAAGTCGGACAGCCGCGTCTCCGCCACCGGCACCGACCACGGCTCGCCGAGATAGTCGACGTTGGAGCGGCGCTGGTCGTCGCGCAGGATCAGCCGCGCCCAGTCCACGGCCGCGCGCTCGATCCACGCGGCCTGCGCGGTCAGGCGCTGGTTCTCGATCGACCGGATCTGCACCTGTTGGCGCCACAGCATGCCGGAGACGATGACCACGGCAAGCGTCACCATCAGCAGGGCCGTGACCACGGCGGCGCCGCGCTGGTGGGTACGGTGGCGAGKGAGGGCAGGGCGCGCGTTCATAGGCCGGTCATGCAGACTTTCTGGAACCGGCGTGGCGCGTCACCATCGCCCATCTTTGCCAGCACGGTCAACTCCAGCGCGCGCAGCGTGGCGTTGCCGTTGATATTGGCGAGACCGGCGTCCGCGTCGCTGGCGCCAGCGGTGCCGGCTGCGGTGCCGGCGGCGGTTGCGGCCTGCGCCGCCGCGCTGTCGATGGCGCTCTGCTGCATCAGCGCGGCCCGCACCCGGCCGTTCTCGGCCTGCCAGCCGGCCGGCTCCACCCAGACCCGCGCGGCCAGTTCGGCCGTATCGGGCAGCAGTGGCCGCACCTGGGCGCCGCCGGGCGCGCCCTGGCGCAGGTTCACCATCGCACCCTGCACCGCGTTGCGTGAGAGCGCGGGGCGGCTGGCCATACGGACCAGCGTGTTGTTATCCACACGGTAGACCACCACCTGCCAGGCGGTGGGCTGGCCTTCGTCGCGGCGGTCGCGCACCAGCATCAGCTGGTTGGCGCCGAGTTCCACGGGGCTGGCCTGGAGCTGGGTGGGATTGGCCAGGTGCTCGCAATCGGACTGGAACTGGCCGTAGAGCACCTTCAGGGCGTCGAGGCGTGCGTCGTGGTCGGTCAGGCGTTCGCGGCTGCGCGTCAGGGAATCCAGCGCGCGCCAGCCAATCACGGCCATCACGGCCAGCAGGGTGATGGCGACGAGCATCTCCAGCAGCGTGAAGCCGCCACGCCGGCTGCGGGGGGAGGGCCGCTCAGAGGACGCCGCGCGTTTCATTGGGAACCAAAGTGACGAGCCAGGCCAGCCTGACCGATTTGTCGGTGGCCGACGGGTACACGGCAATTTCCACGCGCCGGAACGACGGATTGGGGGTGCCCGAGACCGATTCCTCGCACCAGAGCGGGGTGCCGCCCTGCGGGCAGTCGTAGCCGCGCGTGCCGGGTTCAGGCCAGGTCTTGGAGAGCCGCAGCGTGGCGAAATGGTTCTCGGCGCTGAATTCGGCCAACATGCGCGATTGCAGCGCGGCGCTCGACTCGGTCATCGAGCCCATCGCCCGCATGGCGGCCGTGAGCGCCACGGCGAGGATGGTCAGCGCCACCAGCACCTCGATCAGCGTGAAGCCGGATCGGTATTGCTGGCGGAGGGTCGATCGGGAGGCAGGGCGGCGGCTCATTGCGGCACCGTGGCCTGGTAGCGACCGCTGCCATCGCCGGTGATGTCCACGCGGATGTCGCCGCGCGTGAGGACCAGCCGCTGCGGCTCGTCCACCAGTTCGCGGCCGAATACCAGCCGCTGCGGGCCGGTGCCCACGCGCCGGCCGCCTTCGACGATCATCACGCTGTCCAGCCCCAGCCGCCAGTGGCCGGGCGCGAAAACATCGGCGCGCATCGGCACCCAGCCTTGCGGGGTGGATTCCAGGAAGCGCCAGCCGCCGGCATCGCCCTCCCAGGCCAGCGGGCGGGCGCCCAGTTGGGCGTCTTCCTGGGCGAGTTCGAACAGGCGGGCGATGCGCTGGCCGTCATCGAGCACACGGCCCCGCTCATTGGGCGAGGCATTGACGGCCACCAGGGAGATGACGATGCCGGCGATCACCATGACCACCAGCAGTTCGAGCAGCGTGAAGCCGGCGGGCCCGCGGCGCTGCGGGCAAGGGCGGCGCGGGAGCAAGGCGGGCGTCGCCGGGACCATGTCGATGAAGGGGCAGGAGGCGGGAGGACTTATTCCCAGTTGCCGATATCGGCGTCGTTGGCGCTGCCGCCGGCCTGGCCGTCGGCGCCAAAGCTGAACACGTCGATTTCGCCGCGCACGCCGGGGTTCAGGTACTGGTAGGCATGGCCCCAGGGGTCTTTCGGCAGCTTTTCGAGGTAGCCGCCGCCCTTCCAGTTGTTCGGCACCGGCTCGGTGGTCGGCTTGCTGACCAACGCCTGCACGCCTTGCTCGGTGGTCGGATAGCGGCCGTTATCGAGGCGATACAGCTTGAGCGCCTGCATGATCGACGAGATATCCTGGCGCGCGGCCACGATACGGGCTTCGTCCGGGCGGCTCATGATCTTGGGCACCACCAGCGCTGCCAGCACCCCCAGGATGACGATCACCACCATGATTTCGATCAGGGTGAAGCCGCGGGCACGGCGCTGGCCATGCGGGCGGGCAGTGGCGGGCGTGCGGGTGGAGGAGAAGTTGGCGAATCTGCGCATCGTGGTGTCTGGCCTTATCGGGATGGACATTCCGCGCCTGACGGGCAGGCACGGCCGGGTATGGCCAGAAAGTATAACCCCCATGGCGTGACTCTTTCGTGTGGGGTGTGGCGTAGCCGGCAGGCATGCATTTATATCTTGCATCTTCAATGCATCTTATCTAGTATTTCAACCACGATGCAACTGACCCGTTTTTCCGACTATGCGCTGCGCCTGCTGATGTATGTATCGCGGGCGGATGGCACCCGGCCGATCACGATTGCCGAGGTCGGCCAGCAATTCGACATCTCGCACAACCACCTCGTGAAAGTGGCCGCGCGGCTGTCGAAGCTCGGCTGGATCACGGCCACGCGTGGCCGCCACGGCGGCCTGCAGCTTGGGCCGGGTGCGGAACGGCTGTCGGTGGGCACGATCCTGCGCGAGCTGGAAGGGCACAAGTCGGTGGTCGACTGCGCTGATCCGCCGTGCGCGCTCAAGGGCAACTGCCGGCTGAAGCTGGCGCTGGACGAGGCCGAGGAGGCCTTCTACCGCGCGCTGGACGGCGTGTCCCTGGGCGATGTCATTGGCAGCCGTACCGCCGAGTCGATCATCACCCTGCATCGTAATTTCCTGAACCGGCGAGCAGCCTGACGGTTCCGGGACATCAGATCCCGGACCCCCGAGCCATGCGCCGGTTTTATTGTGCGATAAAACATGCATCTAGTATGCATGATAATTAATCGGAGTTTTCCAAATGCTGTCGGCAGCTTCCCGCCCCTACATCGATGCCAGCGTTCCCGTGCTGCGTGAGCACGGCCTTGCCATCACGACGCACTTCTATCGCGAAATGTTCGCCGCGCGGCCGGAACTGACCCGGCTGTTCAACATGGGCAACCAGGCCAATGGCGCGCAGCAGCAGTCGCTGGCCTCCGCGGTGTTCGCCTACGCCGCCAATGTGGATCGCGCCGACGTGCTCGCGCCCGTGGTGGAGCGCATCGTCCACAAGCACGTGGCCGTGGGTTTGACCTCCGCGCACTACCCGATCGTCGGCAAGCACCTGCTCGAAGCGATTGCCGCCGTGCTCGGCGACGCCGCCACGCCGCCGCTGATGGCCGCCTGGGACGAAGCCTACTGGCTGCTGGCCGGCGAACTGATCGCCGCCGAAGCACGCCTCTATGACCGCCACAACGTGAAGGCGGGCGAGCTGCAGGCCGTACGCGTGGTGCGCCGCGAAAACGAAGGCGATGCCGTGGTCGCGCTGACCCTCGCCGCCGAGGATGGCACGCCGCTGCGCGACTTCGCGCCGGGCCAGTACATCAGCGTGGAAGCCAATTTCCCCGATGGCGGCCGTCAGCTGCGCCAGTATTCGCTCTCCGCCGAACGTGGTGTGGCGACGTGGCGCATCTCGGTCAAGCGCGAGGCCGGCAATGCCGAGACCCCGGCCGGCGCCGTCTCCAACTGGCTGCATGACACCGCCCGTGTTGGCACGACGCTGAACGTGAGCACGCCGTGGGGCGACTTCGCGCCCGCGCTGGCTGGCAACACGCCGATGGTGCTGATGTCGGCCGGTATCGGCATCACGCCGATGATCTCGGTGCTGCGCACGCTGGCGCTGGAGAACCCGAACCGTCCGGTGTTGTTCGCCCACGCCGCGCGCCATGGCCGTCACCATGCCCATCGCAAGGACCTGGCCTGGGCGCGCGAACGCATGCCCAACCTGCGTACCCATATCAGCTACGAGACGCCCCAGGACGGCGACGTGGCGGGGCATGACTACGACCACGTCGGCACGCTGCCGATCCACGCGCTGCTGACCACCGAGGAAACCTCCGCGTTCCAGGACGGCCAGGTCTATATGTGCGGTCCGATCGGGTTCATGCAGGCCCAGCGCCTGGCGCTGATCTCGGCGGGGATTCCGGTGGGCCATATCCATCGCGAAGTGTTCGGTCCGGACCTGCTGGACGACCTGCTCTGACCCGCTGACTGACAGCCGACACACGCGTCTGGTACGCTAGGCGATCTTCTTTGATCGCCGGCGTGCCGGCGTACTGTCTCGTGGCCACCCTTTCCCGGTCTCCGCTTCGCTTCGACCTCTCCGCTCCCTGGCTGCCCCGCGTCGCGGGGCTGTTGCTATTTGTGGCGCTGTGCGCGCTGGTGACGCACTGGGTGCTCGCGTTCAGCGCGATGCGCACGATCCCGGTGCCCAAGAGCGCGCGTGTGGCGCAGACGGAGGCAGTAGAGACGGGCGCCGTGGCTACGCTGTTCGGCGGCAGCGCCCAGTCGGGCGTGCGTGACGTGCAGTTGATCGGCGTGGTGGCGGACCTCGATGGCGTGGGCCCGGCCGCCGCCATCCTTTCGCTCGATGGCGGGCCGGCCAAGTCCGTGCGCGCCGGGACGTCGCTGTCGCCGCAGATCAAGCTGACCGAGATCCATGGCCGCAACATCGTGATCGAACGCAACGGCGTGCGGCAGGAAATCGCGCTGCCGCTCCAGACCGGCGTCAGCGCCGGCAGCCGTGGCACCGCGCCGGCGGCCCCGCCTTCCGGGGCTGCCGCGCCGCTCTCCACGCCGCTGCAACCGCCGGCCAACCTCGCACCGCCGCCGTCCGTGACGGCTGGCGCGATGGCGCAACCGGCCCAGCCACCTCAGCAGCCCTATCAACCGCCGCCGCCGCAGACCATGCAGCCGCAGCCCCAGGTGGCGCCGGCCCAGATGGCTCCCGGCGGCATGCCGGATGCGCCTGGCGGCGGCTGACCCGCCACCGTTTCAAACCATTGCGCAATATTGGCCTGTCTTTCGCCTGTTTACGCGAGTCATCCTTTCTGTGAGGCCCGTAACATCGTATTAAAAGTGCCAACTTTGCGAGATCGTCTGCGTTCTAATCCGTACATGCCCAACATGACGAAAAGGAGCACAGACATGCAACGGACTCACACGACGCACATCCTGAAGAAGCTGGCGGCCGCCTCGGCCATGGTCGTGGTCGCGGGCGCCGCTTTCGCCCAGGCCACCACGCCGGCCCCGGCACCGACCACCCCGCCGGCCGCCCAGGGCCCGGCAGGCGCCCCGCGCGGCGACATGGGCCGTCACCACGGCGGCCCCGGCCACCATGGCGGCATGTGGCTGAAATCGGTCGATACGGACGGCGACGGCGCCATCTCGAAGGCCGAGGCCGACGCGATGTTCGCCAAGATCGATACCAACAAGGACGGCAAGCTCGACAAGTCGGAACTGGCGGCCTACCGCAAGGCGTCGATGGAGGAGCATCGCGCCAAGATGCGCGCCGAGTTCGAAGCCAAGTTCAAGGCGGCGGACAAGAACAACGACGGCGCGCTGACCCGTGACGAGTTCAAGGCCGCGTTCCCGCGCATGGCCAACCGCTTCGACACGATCGACGCCAACCGCGACGGCAAGGTGACTACCGCCGAAGTGGAGTCGAGCATGAAGAAGATGCGCGACGAACACATGAAGCACCACGGCGGCCCTGGCCGCAGTCCGGGCGCCTCGGCCCCGGCGGTGCCGTCGAGCAGCGGCGGCTAAGCCTTCGCCACCCTGCTGGAAAGCGCGACCTTCGGGTCGCGCTTTTTTTTGCCTCAGTACCTCGGAAAGTGCCGAAGTTGGCACCATCCTTGCCTCTCCGGGGCGCACCGCCGGCGCACGTCGAGGGCGGTTCAGGCGGATTCCTCATCAAATAAATTGCGTAGTTGTGCCTGACTTGCTAAATTTGCGCAAAAAAATTGCCGACAAATATACTGCGGAGCAACAAAACGTGAGCAAGGTGGAGCTGGACAAGATCGACCGCAAGATTCTGGAGGTCCTGCAGACCAACGGGAGGCTGACCAACCTGGAAGTGGCCGAGCGCGTGAACCTGTCGCCGAGCCCATGCCTGCGCCGGATCCGCCGCCTCGAGGAAATCGGGGTGATCCGCCAGTACGCGGCGCTGCTCGAGCCCAACAAGATCGGGCTGGGGCTGCTCGCCTATATCAATGTGCGGCTGGAGAAGCAGGGCGGCACGCCCAAGGGCAAGGCGCCGCTGGACCTGTTCCGCGCGGCCATCCAGAACTGGCCCGAAGTGGCCGCGTGCCACGCCATGACCGGCGAGATGGACCTGCTGCTCAAGGTCTATGTGCAGGATATGGAGCACTTCGCCCGCTTCATGCAGGAGCAGTTGCTGGCCCATCCGTCGGTGATCGATGTTCGTTCGAGCTTCGCGCTGGAGTCGATCAAGGACACCACCGCGCTGCCGGTGGCCGGCGACTGATCGACGAAATCGGCTCGTAAACGCAATCGACGCACCACCAGGGTGCGTCGATTCGTCTTGCGATTCGTGCGATAACGGGCCGAGCCGTCAGATCACGTGCTTCTGCGGCAGCAGCGAGCGCCAGAAGCGCAGGCCGAAGCGCCGTGCGTCGCGCAGGTTGCGGCGGACCATGTAGTCGAGGTCGGCCACCTGTTCGTCGAGCGCCTCGGTCAGGCGGCTCACGGTGTCGGCGGGCGGCAGTTCCAGGTAGGCATCGGCCTCGCCATAGGCGTATTGCACCTTCATGCCGGCCTTCTTGGCGATGTGCATCATCGCTGCATTGCGCGACAGGCAGTGCATGTACAGCGTGCGGACATTGGTATTGCGGCCATGCATTGCGGCACGCTCGAACAGCGCGCTGCCGATGCCCCGGCCCCGCGCGCTCTGCGACACCGACACGCCGAACTCGGCCACGCGGCCCTGGGCGTTGTCGCGCAGGTTGGCAAAGTGGCCCACGCCGATCAGCACGAGGTCTTCGTCATAGACGCCGAACACGGTGTCGTGGTCGAAGTCGATGCTGTCGACGTAGCCTTCGATCACATGGTCGCCAACGGACTGGCCAAAACGGAGCAGGCGATCTTCCTCGCCCAGGGCGAGAAAATGCTTGAGCAGGCGCGAGCGGTGATGCGCGGCCAACTCCCGCACCAGAACGGTGGGGCGATGTCCGGAGCGGCTGGCGGCACTGGCCTCGGCGGCACGGCGAAGATCTTCATCGGTTACGGCACCGACGGCCTTGCTCAGTTCGAGCGGGTTCACTTTGGTTTCCTCTTGCTGCGATCAGTATGAAAATAGCACCCACACAGTGAATGCCCAGCCACTTTTGGCGTATCTCGGGGCAAACACTAGGTTGCTGCAATGCGAAAAGTATTGTAGTGGATTTGTCAGGGTCGCGTAAGCTTTCGGGCGCAATGGTCGGCGCAGGAAATTGCATCAGACTGTGACGGCCAAGAAAATCCCGTAAAATCAAGCGGTTGCCGGAGAGGCCACAACGTCATATGGGTGACGGTGTGGATTTGCTGCAACGCCGCACACTTCCAGCGGTCTGTGGTGATCAGACGCTAACCGGAATCTTCGCCTTGCCACCCTCCATGCACGAGCCCCCCATCGTTGTGATCTATGCGCATCCCGCGCCCCGCCGTTCCCGCGTCAACCGTCCGCTCGCCGAGGCGCTGGCCGCCCTGCCGCACGTGGCCGTGCGCGAGCTTTACCGGCTTTATGTGGATTACGACATCGACGTCGTGGCCGAGCAGCGGCTGCTTTCCACCAGCGAGACGGTCGTCCTGCAATTCCCGGTCCGCTGGTACAGCGTGCCCGCGCTGCTGAAGCTCTGGATCGACGAAGTGCTCGAGCCCGGCTGGGCCTACGGGCCAGGCGGCACGGCGCTGCGCGGCAAGTCGATGCTGGTGGTGGTCAGCACGGGCGGCCACGCCGATGCCTACGGGCCGGACGGCTCCCACGGCCATCCGATTGCCGATTTCCTGCTGCCGCTCGAGCAGACCGCCGTGCTATGCGGCATGACCTGGCTGCCGCCGGTGGTGCTGCACGATGCCAACAACGCCGATCCGGAGGCCATCGCGCTGCATGTCGAGCATGTGGCCCGGCATCTGGCGCCGCCCGAGCCGGTACCGCCCGAGGTGGCCTCGGCCGATGAAGTGCCGTCCGAGGAGCCGGAGGACGCGCCATGAACCAGCATGACTTCCTGATTGCGCTGCTGGTGTTCCTGGTGGCGGCCGTGGTGGCGGTGCCACTGGCGCGGCGGCTTGGCCTCGGCGCGGTGCTCGGCTACCTGATCGCCGGCGCGGCCATCGGCCCGTTCGCGCTGCGGCTGGTCACCAATGTCGAGTCGATCCTCCATTTCTCGGAGTTCGGCGTCGTGATGATGATGTTCGTCATCGGCCTGGAACTGGAGCCGCGCAAGCTCAAGAACCTCAAGAAATCGATTTTCGGCTACGGGACGACGCAGCTCGCGGTCTGTGCCGTGGTGCTGGGTATCCTGGCCGCGCTGCTGGGCGCGCCGTGGCAGGTGGCGCTGGTGGCGGGGCTTGGCCTGGCGCTGTCTTCCACGGCCATCGCGTTCGCCACGCTGGCCGAGCGGAACCTGATGGGCACCCCGGCTGGCGCGGCCAGCTTCGGCATTCTGCTATTCCAGGATATCGCCGCGATCCCGATGATCGCCTTGCTGCCGCTGCTGGCCGCCGATGCCGTCGGCGCGGTACCGCATGGCCCGCCAGCCTGGCAGACCGCCGGCAAGGCGGTGGCCGTGATGGCGCTGCTGGTGGTGGTGGGCCGCTACCTGGTGCGCCCGGTGCTGCGCTTCATCGCCCGCACGGACATGCGCGAGATGTTCACTGCGTTCGCGCTGCTGCTGGTGGTTGGCATCGCGCTGATGATGGATGCGGTGGGCGTTTCCATGGCGCTCGGCACCTTTGTGGCCGGCGTGCTGCTGGCGGATTCGGAGTACCGCCATGCGCTCGAGGCCGATATCGAGCCGTTCAAGGGCCTGCTGCTGGGGCTGTTCTTCATGGCAGTGGGCATGTCGATCGACTTCGGCGTGCTCAGCGAGTCCCCGGGGCAGGTGCTGGGCCTCGTGCTGGGCTTCGTCGCGGTCAAGACGCTGATTCTGGCGCTGCTGGCGCGCCGTTTCGGCATCTCGCGCGGCCAGTGGCTGCTGTTCGGGCTGCTGATCTCGCAAGGCGGCGAGTTCGCCTTCGTGGTGTTCGGCGTGGCCGCCCACGCGGGCCTGCTGCCGCCGCATATGGAGGCGCTGCTGGTGCTGGTCGTGGCCTTGTCGATGGTGGCCACGCCGTTGCTGCTGCTGGTCTTCGACCGCCTGATCGCGCCGCGCCTGCATGCGCTGTCGCGCCGTAAGGACGACGCGATCCCGCCGCAGCACAACCCGGTGCTGATTGCCGGCTTCGGGCGCTTCGGCCAGATCGTCGGCCGCCTGCTGTACTCGCAGGGCATTACGGCGACGATTCTCGACCACGACCCGGACCAGATCGAGTTCCTCAAGGGCTTCGGCTTCAATGTGTTCTATGGCGACGCCACCCGCGTGGACCTGCTCGAGGCGGCCGGCGCCGGCACGGCCCAGATCCTCGTGGTGGCCATCGAGGGCATGGAAGACAGCCTGGCGCTGATCGACCGCGTGCGAGCGCGCTTCCCGCACCTGAAGATCTACGCACGGGCGCGCCACGTCTCGCACGTGTACCAGCTCAAGGACCGCGGCGTGGAGATCTTCGAGCGGGAGATGTTCGAGGGTTCGCTGATGATGGGCCGCCGCGTGCTGGAGGGGCTGGGCATCGATCCGGCCGACGCGCGCAGCGTGGCCTTGCGCTTCCGGCGTCACAATATCCAGGCGATCGACCGTTTCTACCCGCACTACCGCGACCAGACCAAGCTGGTATCGCTGGCGCGGCAGGCGCGCGACGAACTTGAGGAAATGTTCCGCCAGGACCGCGAACAGCGGCAGAAGCAGGAAGACGCGGAGTGGTCCTGATTCAGGGCTGGGCCGGCGCGCTGCGTGCCAGCCCGTCGGCCAGCCCATTGGCCAGGCCGTTGTCGAGCAGGTCCACGACCATCTCGGCGAACTGGCCGTAAGACAGCTTGCCGCCCGGCTTGAGCCAGGTGAAGGTCCAGTTGATCATGCCGAACACGGTCATCGCCAGCGCGGTCTGGTTCTCGCGCGTGACGCGCGCCGGGTAGGCCAGCCGCAGCTTGCGGGAGAAGGCCGCTACCACGTCGCGCTCGCGCTTCAGGATCAGGTCGCGCTGTTCGTCGGCCAGGAACTTGACGTCGTTGATCAGCGCGATGTGCCGAGTTTGAGACGTTTCGTATTCGGCGAGGAAGGCGCGCAGCAGATCGCCGAAACTCTCGGCGTCGGTACGGCCCTGACGCTCGCTCTCGGCTTCCACCTGGGTGACGATCAGCATCAGCTGGCGCGTGTAGCGGTCCAGCAGGTCGAACAGGATCGCTTCCTTGCTCTCGTAATAGTGATAGAGCCGCGCCTTGGACGTGCCGCAGGCCGCCGCGAGGTCGGCCATCGACGTGCTCGGGTAGCTGCTGGCCGCGAAGGCGGCGGCGGCCAGGTCCAGGATCTGCTCGCGTTGTGCCTCGAAATCGGGCGCCTTGGTTCTTGCCATGGGCCGCTTATTCCGCGCTCGCGCTGAGGGGGTTGCGGCGCAGTTCGCAGGTCTGGAGCGAATCGGCGTTGCCGCGCAGCATGAGCTGCCCGGTGCTGATGAGCTCCCGGCAGCGCCAGAACACGAACCAGTCGCTCGCCAGCAGGCCTTCGATGGCGCCCATGACGCTGGCGACCACCTCGGCGGCCGGCTTCCAGTCCTCGGGCGCGCGCTCCAGGATCACGTCGTCGACGTTATGGTAGGCGGCCGGCACGAGCGTATTGCCCTTCCAGAGCCGCACGTCGGCGTTCTCCTTCACGTTCTGCTGCCACTCGTAGCCCAGCCGGCCCAGCCGCAGCACCGAGACCGGCGCGATGGTCGAGAACCGCCGCGCCAGCCGCGCGGCCGGGTACATGCCGATGGCGGCGAGGTTGCCCTGGGCGGGTACCTCCAGTTCGCGCAGGTCCATCGACACTTCATTGATCCGCTGGGGCGCCTGGTACAGGTGGAAGACCACCCGGCGCAGCATGAGCTGGTCGGAGGCGCTCTGGCCGTGCCAGATGGCGACCTCCAGGTCGTCGCGGCGTAGCGCCTGGAGCTGGTCCAGCGCCTGGCGCATCTCGGCCGCGAAGTCGATATCGGTATGGGGCGCCACCCGCTGCCAGAAGCCGGAGCGGATCAGGCCGGTGCTGTCCACATCCGCGATGGGGCCGACGGCCAGGTCGTCGCGCAGGACGACCACCGGATCGGGACGGGCCGCCTGGGCCAGGGCCTGGCGCAGCGTGTTGCCCGCAACATCGCCGTTGACGACATGGATATATTGCATGACCGTGATTGTATAGGGTGCGACGTGTCCCGGCGGAACCCCGGCCGCCATCGGTCCCGCCGTTGGCGAACGGCCCTGTGGCGGACGATGCGACGCATGGAGCGTGTCCCGCCATTGTAATCACGGCGACAGTCGTGCCACCAGCAACAACTAGCGTTCGTCGTAGCTGACCACCACCCGGGGCGTGAGCGCGCGCGCCTGGCAGGTGAGTACGAACCCTTTTTCCATCTCCCACGGCTCCAGCGTGTAGTTCTTCTCCATCTCGACCTTGCCCTCGAGCACCTTGGCGCGGCAGGTGCAGCAGACCCCGCCCTTGCAGGCGTAGGGCAGGTCCAGACCGGCTGCCAGCGCGGTGTCCAGCACATTGGCGTCCTCCAGCGGCAGGCGCATCTTGTGCTGCTTGCCGTCCAGCACGACCACCAGTTCGGCGGTGCCGGCGTGGCTCGCGTGGTGTTCCGTCGACGTTTTACGAGGCGCGGACGCTAGCGGCACGCCAAAGCGTTCGGCGTGGATCTGGTGCGGATCCAGGCCCGCTTCCTTCAGCGCCGCCTCCACTTCGTCGATCATCGAGGCCGGGCCGCAGACAAAGGCGGCGTCGATATCGTCGACGGGAATCAGCGTTTCCAGGAAGGCGGCCACCCGGGCGCGGTCGAGCCGGCCGTGCAGAAGATCCACCTCCTGTGGCTGGCGGGACAGCACGTGGTAGAGCGTGAAACGGGACAGATACTGGTTCTTCAGATCCTCCAGCGCCTCGGAGAAGATGATGCTGTCCACGCTGCGGTTGCCGTAGACCAGCGTGAAGCGGCTGCGCGGCTCGCGCGCCAGCGTGGTACGGATCAGCGACAGCACCGGCGTGATGCCGCTGCCGGCGGCAAAGGCCACGTAGTGGCGCGCGGCGGCGGTGTCCAGCGGCACGTGGAAGCGGCCATCGGGCGTCATCACCTCGAAGACCTGCCCGGGCGCCACGGTGTCGTGCAGCCAGGTGGAGAACACGCCGTCGTCCACCAGCTTCACGGCTACGCGCAGTTCGCCGCGCTCGTCGTAGTCCTGCACCCCGCAACAGATCGAATAGGAGCGACGCACGTCCTTGCCGTCGACGGGAGCCTTCAGCGTGAGGAACTGGCCCTGCGTGAAGCGGTAGGCGTCGCGCAGCGGCTCGGGCACCTCGAAGGCGATCGACACCGTGTCGGACGTTTCCGGGCGTACCTGCGCCACGCGCAGCGGGTGGAACTGTGGGGTCATCGCGTGTCTGCCTCTGGCTTTCTGGACTTAATACGGCTTGAAGTAGTCGAACGGCTCGCGGCAGTCCAGGCAACGGTGGAGCGCCTTGCACGCCGTGGAGGCGAAGCGCGATAGCTCCTCGGTATGCGTGCTGCCGCAATGGGGGCAGGCGATGGCCGGGGTTGCGTGGGGTAGGGCGCGTGGGACAAAGCGCAGCGGCCTGACCGTCGCGCTCGCGCCGATCTCGCTGTCTTGCGATCCGCAACGCCCCGGCGGGGCGATGCCGTACGCGCGCAGGCTGGCGCGGCCGGCCTCGGTGATCCAGTCAGTGGTCCAAGTCGGCGCCAGCACCGTGCGCACACGCCACGGCGCCAGTCCGGCGGCTTCGAGCGCGCGGCCCACGTCTTCCTCGATCTGGGACATGGCCGGGCAGCCGGAGTAGGTCGGCGTGATAACCGCCTCGAGCGTCGCGCCATCGTCGGCCAGCCGTACGTCTCGCAAAATGCCGAGATCGCGGATCGACACGACCGGGATTTCGGGGTCCGGCACGGCCTCCAGCGCGGCCCACGCGGCGGCGAGGCGTTCGTCGGCCGAGCGCGGGCCGGTCGCGGTGGCGACCGGGAAGGCCGGTGCGAAGGGGGAGGTGACAGTCGACGCCATCCGCATGACCGGACCCCCGCCTACCACTGCGCGCCGGGGTGGGCGCGTGCCAGCCCCTGCATTTCGGCCAGCAGGTAGCTCATGTGTTCCGAATGCACGCCGAGCTTGCCCGTGGAGACGAACGCCGAGGGCGCCGGCAGGCGCAGCGTGGCGTCCTCCAGGGTGGCGTGGACGATGGCCTCCCAGGCGTCGCGCAGGCTTGCCGTCGGCACGGCCACGCCCTGGTCGGCGGCGGCCTGCTCGACTGGATCGGGCGCGAAGCACTCGTTCATATAGGGCAGCAGGTGGTCCAGCGCGCGCTGCATGCGGACGTGGGACGCATCGGTACCGTCGCCCAGCCGCACCACCCATCCCGCCGCATGCTGCAGGTGGTAGCGCGCCTCCTTGGCCGATTTGGCGGCGATGGCGGCCAGCCCCGCGTCCTGGCTGGTCTCCAGCGCGGGCCAGAGTGCGGCCATCAGCGCCCCGTATAGGAAATTTCTCATGATGGTGACCGCGTAGTCGCGCTCGGTCCGGGCCGAGCCGGCCAGCGGGCCGGTGTGCGGCAGCTCCAGCAGCGTCCAGTTGCGGAACTCGCGTTCCTCGCGCCAGTACGCGTACTCGTCCTCCTGGCGCGCGCGGCCGGTGAGCCGGCCTTCGAGTTCGCCGGCATGGGCGTACAGCAGCCGCGCCTGGCCGATCAGGTCCAGGCTGATGTTGGCCAGCGCGATGTCTTCTTCCAGCGCCGGGCCATGGCCGCACCATTCGGCGTTGCGCTGGCCCAGGATCAGCGCGTTGTCGGCCAGCCGCAGCACGTACTGCAGCGGCGCGGTGCGGGCGAGGTCGTGGGAGCTGTTGAGGGCGCGATCGTCGGCGACGAGGGTCTGCGTCATGGTGCCGGCCTTACATATGGTTGACTTCGTCGGGGAGCTGGTAGAACGTCGGGTGCCGGTAGATCTTGTCGGCGGCCGGATCGAACAGCTCGGCCTTCTCCGCCGGCGCGCTGGCCGTGATGGCGGACGAGGGCACCACCCAGATCGACACGCCTTCCTGCCGGCGCGTGTAGACATCGCGAGCCATGTGCAGCGCCTGCTCGGCGTCTGCGGCGTGGAGGCTGCCGCAATGCTTGTGCTCCAGTCCCTGCTTGCTGCGGACGAACACTTCCCACAGCGGCCATTCCTTCTTGCTCGGGTGCGTCTCAGGTGTCGATTGCGCCATGTCTGTCTCCTTGGGCGGCGGTCAGGCGGCTTCGCGCTGCGGTCGTTCGGCGCGGCGGCGGGCGTGGGCCAGCGCGGCCTCGCGCACCCAGGCGCCGTCTTCGTGCGCCTTCACGCGCGTGGCCAGCCGCTCCTTGTTGCAGGGGCCGTCGCCATTGATCACGCGCCAGAATTCGTCCCAGTCGAGTGGGCTGTAGTCGTGGTGGCCGCGCTCGGCATTCCATTTCAGGCCGGGGTCGGGCAGCGACACGCCCAGCACCTTGGCCTGCTCGACGGTGGCATCGACAAATTTCTGGCGCAGGTCGTCGTTCGAGATCCGCTTGATGCCCCAGGCCATGGTCTGGCCGCTGTTGGTGGAGGCGGCGTCCGGCGGGCCGAACATCATCAGCACCGGGAACCACCAGCGGTTCACCGCGTCCTGGACCATCTCGCGCTGGGCATCGGTGCCGCGCATCATGGCCAGCAGGGCGTCGAAACCCTGGCGCTGGTGGAACGACTCCTCCTTGCAGATGCGGATCATCGCGCGCGCGTACGGGCCGTACGAGCAGCGGCACAGCGGAATCTGGTTCATGATCGCCGCGCCATCGACCAGCCAGCCGATCACGCCGACGTCCGCCCAGGTCAGCGTCGGGTAGTTGAAGATCGACGAATACTTGGCGCGGCCGGTGTGCAGGGCATCGACCAGATCATCGCGCGAGGCATTGAGCGTTTCGGCCGCGCTATATAGATAGAGGCCGTGGCCGCCTTCGTCCTGCACCTTGGCCAGCAGGATGGCCTTGCGCTTGAGCGACGGCGCGCGGCTGATCCAGTTGCCCTCCGGCAGCATGCCGACGATCTCCGAATGCGCRTGCTGSGARATCTGGCGCACCAGGGTCTTGCGGTAGGCGTCGGGCATCCAGTCCATCGGCTCTATCTTGCCGTCTTCCGCCATGCGCGCGTCGAACGCGGCCTGGCGCGCGGGGAGGCCGGCATCCTGCGGCCCGCCGAGCGGCGTGGCCGTGGGCTGGGCAGGCTGGCCGGGCAGGTCGAGACTCTGCGTATACATAACGTCTCCTTCTGATGGGTGGCCGCGCGGTGGTTGTTCTTGTCGAGGCTGGACGGCGGCGGCGGGTCTGCTCACTATATATATAAACCGACCGGTCGGTCAATTTAATGGCGTATGGATGGGTGCGCGTGATGGGTGATCCGCCTATCCCGTTTTCAGAATCGGCTCATCACGTGGGTTTGGCGCCACGTGTAGTATCGGATGTAGCGGTCGCGGCACGGCTGCGGCGCTTCTCTCTTCTATCGGAGGACAAGGCAATGACTAGCACGGCTTACAACCGGATCGTGGTGGCGGTGGATGGCAGCAGCACGTCCGACCTGGCCCTGCGCGAGGCCCTGCGGGTGGCCGGCGGCGGCTCGACGATCCTGGCGCTCTATGTGGTGGACAACGGCGTGATGCTGTTCGACGCGGGCTACTACGACCCCACGCAGATCGAGCGCGCCTTCGCGGACAGCGGCAAACGCGCGCTGGAGGCGGCCGGCAAGGTGCTGGGCGACGCCGGTGCGACGTTCGAGACGAAACTGGTGACGGAGCCTGCCGTGGCCGGCGACATCGCCGGATCGATCAATGAAGCCGCGCGCCAGTGGGGCGGGGACCTGCTGGTCATCGGCACCCACGGCCGGCGCGGCGTGCGGCGTATCGTGCTCGGCAGCGTGGCCGAGGCGGTGATCCGTCAGGCGACGATGCCGGTGCTGCTGGTACGCGGGCAGGCGGCCGAAGGCTGATCGATCAGTCCGCGAAGCGGAAATGCCCGCTGCGCAGGACGATCTCGCGCGCCTTGGTCAGCTCGAACAGGGTTTCCGCCAGATGCTCAATGCGCTGGCGGTGACTCGTGAACGCGGCGCGCAGGTCGTCTTCGCGCGGCGACTGGGCGCCACAATGGTTCTCGAGCGCCTCGGCGGTCACGGAATACTGCGATGAATTGCCATTGACCGTAGCGGGGCACGATAGCGTCAGACTGGCGGCGCAGTAAGACGGAACGCTGGTCGGGAAGGAGATTTGAGCCATGGCGCACCTCGTACTTGTCGGGAACGGGGAAACGGCGGATATCCAATCATTCTAGGATAGTTGCGAGCGCCTGCCCGAACGCCGAAATGCCGGGCTCTCATCCCGCCTTGACCCCGCGCAAGCGCGAGCGCGTCGCCAGCGCCTGTTCCGCCACCAGGGTGCGCAGCCTGGCGACCGTGTGATGCGCGGCATCGATATGGTTGTCCGCGTAGCCAGCCTGTTCCGCCAGAAATCGGTCAAAGGGCGGATCGGCGGGCGTTAGCGGTGCCAGCCGGGCCGGCGCCACCGCTGCCGTCACGCCGGTGTGACCCGGTCGGACGGCCACCTCGGCCAGTCGGGCCTCCAGATCGCCAAGCAGCGCCTGCACGGCCGGCACGGGCTTCGTGTAGATCTCCCCCGATTCGGTGCCGGCACGCAGCAGCCCCGCCAGTGCGGCCATTCGCCGCGCTGTGGCATGCAGGGTGCGATGAGTGACCGCCAGCGCCGGATCCAGTTCGGCCGCACATTGGGCGAGCGTGTCCTCGGCACGGGTGGAGGCGCGGCCGGCAGCCACGCGCAGCGCCTCGAGCCGGGCTGGCGCCGCCGACAGCGCGCGCGCCGCGCTGATCGAGGCGCGGAGGTAGACCGCGTTGACCGCGAGCGCATCCAGGCTGTGGCGGAACGCGCGCGACAACTCCGCACGTGGCGCCAGCACCACATAGCTGGCCAGCGCGATCAGGCAGCCGATGGCCGTATCGGCGCCGCGCAATGCCGCCACGTGGCTGCTGCTGGCGGCGGGCTCGCCGAGCCAGGAGAACAGGATGACCGCTGGCGTCAGGCAGAACGCGAACGCGCCGGCATTGCCGGCCAGCCGCGTCGCATAGGCGGCGGCGAGGAATACCGCGCTGATGCCGAGCGCCAGCGTCGGCGTGGGGTGCATCAGGCTGATGCCGCAGGCCAGCAGCGCACCGCCCAGCGAACCGGCAAAGCGCAGAAACGAGATCTGCCGCGTGGTTTGCAGGCGCGGGCTCAGCACCATGATCACGGTGACGGCCACCCAGTAGCTGTGATGGACCTGCCAGATCTGCGACGGCAACAGGCTCAGCCCGCCCGCCAGCGCCAGCCGGAGCGCGTGGCGCGACACCCGGGCATCGCGCGCGGCGAGGTCGGCCAGCGTATGCGCCAGGCGGTCGAGCATGGCCGTGACGCCGGTATTCGGCCAGACGAAGCGCTCGCGCCATCGATCGAAACCGGGGTGCTGGGCCAGCGCGGCCAGGGCGGATTGGTAAGGGGGCGGCGCGGAGGCATTGGGGCGCTGCGCCACGAGGCCACGCAGGTCGCGGGTCAGCATCGCGCTCAGTGCCGGCAGGTCCGGGGCATGACGGGCGAGGGCCTGGCGAACCTGCTCCTGCGTATCGGCGAGGCAGCGCGCGGCATAGGCCAGCGGCAGGCCGTGGGTGTCGCCGGCGCGCTCGCGCAGTTCGCCAGCGACGATCAGCAGGGCGAAGATGGCGTCGGCCACCGCCACGGCGTAGGCGTAGTGGAGCAATCCCAGCGGGTCTCGCAGGCCACGCCGGGCGGTCACGGCGGCGCGCGCCGCTTCGATACGAAGGCGGATTTCCTGCTTATGTGGCGTGCTGTCGTGGGCGGGCGCGGTAGTCGCCAGGAAATCGGCAAAGCGCAGCAGGGCGTCGTAGACGGCGACTACCTCCGTCCGCGGCCGGGTGTCGCGCTGGGAGGGAATCAACAGCAGGCAAACCAGGCAGGCAAAGACGCCGCCTAGCAGGTAGTCGACGCTGCTCGTCCACGCGTAGGTGGCGATCGGCAAACCTCCGGCCGGCTGCAGGCAGGCGGCGATGAGCACCACGTAGAGCAGCTTGAAGCACAAAGCGGCTGCGGGGCCGCGTAGCTCGACCAAACCGGCCACCAGCCCTGCGGCTAGCACCACGAGCAGTGCCAGCAGCGGCGACCCCGAAAGGCTCGCGCCCAGTGCGCTGGCCAGCGCGCCGCCGATGCCCACGGTGCCCAGCGCACGCATGCGGGCGGCCGCCGTGCCTTGGCGATCAGCCAGGCAGGTCCAGATCGATGCCGTTGCCGACCAGAGATAACCGTGTTCGCCAGTCAGCCAGCCGGTACCGGCCAGCGCCAGGAAAGACAAGGCGTAGACGATGCCACGCCGCAGGTAGGCGGTATCGGGCCAGTATCGGAGAAGGCGCGCAGCGGTAGGCATCGCAGGCAAATTAGGAGAGCGGCGGGGTGTCAGGGTTATTGCTGATGCCACTCTACGATGCTGATTGGTGCATCGCAACAAAGGTGTGGGTTTTCTGCGATTTGCGCGGCAACTGTGCGCGCTTGCACCACGACGGGGAAAAGTGACGCTGACCGGTGCAGATGTCACATTCGTGATGTAGACCGATCAAAAACCGCCTATCGATCAGAGGATTCCACAGATTTTGGGCAAAAAAAACCCGCGCAAGTGATGCGCGGGTTGGAATCCACCGAGGTGGTGGAGGAGACAGACTTCACTATACACAGGTTGTTGCGACGCACCAAGTCCCGCGTTCGAGAATGACTTCAAAAGCGCACAATCACGTTGCATTGGGACAACAGCGCTATCGAAAGAGGTAGGCGATCCACACGGCGGCGGTCATGCCGACCACATCGGCGAACAGCGCACAGCCTAATGCGTGACGGGTATTGCGCACATTGACGCTACCGAAATAGACGGCCATCACATAGAAAGTGGTCTCGGTCGAACCCTGGATGATCGCCGCGAGTCGGCCCTGGAAGGAGTCGACGCCGTAAGTGCTCATCACATCGACCATCAGCCCGCGCGCGCCGGCGCCGGACAGGATCTTCATCAGGCCGACTGGCAGCGCGGGAACGAAGTCGGTATTGAGTCCCAGCCACGCGAATCCGGCCGACAGGCCCTGCATGAGCACGTCCATGCACCCCGAGGCGCGGAACAGTCCGATCGCCACGAGGATCGCCACTAGATAAGGAATGATCTGCACCGCGACGCCGAAGCCTTCCTTGGCGCCATCGATAAAGGCGTCGTAGACATTGACCCGCCGCACCGCGCCGCAAACCAGGAACAGGGTGATCAGCGACAGGATGAAGGCGCTGCCGGCGAGCGCGGCCAACTGGCTCACCTGATCCGGCGGCGCCTGCCGCAGCCAGACGAACAGCCCCCCGACAGCCGCCGCCGTGATCGCGAACGCGGCCAGCACGGCGGGTTTGAGCAGGTTCAGTCGCTGCACCCAGGCCACGGCCAGCAGCCCGGCCAGGCAGGAGACGCCGGTGGCGAGCAGCGTCGGCAGGAAAATATCGGCCGCATTGAAGCCGGTGAGCCCCTGCTTGACGGCCATCGCCTGGCGGATGGCGATGACCGACGTGGGAATCAACGTCAGCCCGGCCGTGTTCAGGACGATGAACATGATCTGGGCGTTGCTGGCGGTGTCCGGCTTGGGATTCAGCGTCTGCAGCTCGCGCATGGCGTTGAGCCCGAGCGGGGTGGCGGCGTTGTCCAGGCCGAGCAGATTGGCGGACACATTCATCATCATCGCGCCCTGTGCCGGGTGGCCCTGCGGCACGCCGGGGAAGAAGTGACGCAGCAATGGGTTCATGGCCCGGGCGAAGAGATCGACCACGCCGGCCCGCTCGCCAATCCGCATGATGCCAATCCAGAGGCACATGACGCCGGCCAGCCCAAGAGAAATCTCGAAAGCGGTGCGCGCGTTGTCAAACAGGCTGGCGAGCATGGCCGGGAAGACCGCCGTGTCGCCGTGAGCCAGCCGCACGCAGGCGGCCAGGAAGGAAATCAGGAAGAATCCAAGCCAGACGAGGTTCAGTGCCATCGACGTATGAGAGGCCAGTGAGAAGCTTCGCCTTGCCTGCTTACTAATAAGGAGGCGGCGAAGCTTCGCATCATATCGTGCGGATTACGCCAGGTCGGCGCCGCGCTTGGCCAGCAGGTCGCGCAGGATGCTGCGGTGACAGTGAGATTCGTCCTCGCAATAGCAACCGAGCGAGAAGTTCGTCTGATGGGACAAGGCTGCAAGGAGATCTAGCGTGCGGCTGGCATCGGGCTCGGCCATCTCGGCACGGTACTTCTTCTCGAAGGCACGCCACGCCTTGCCGTCCGTGGCGGCCTGGGCCTGCGCGACGAGGTCCGTGGATGGTGCAAGCGCCGGGTACCAGACATCGTAATAGTCACGGCAGGCGAACTCAGCCTTTGGCACCCCGCGCGGCGGCCGTCGCACCGTGCCCATGCGCAGCCCCTCATCCTCGGCGCGCGGCGATCCTAATCTCACGATACGGATGGTCATGGTTTCCTCGTTTTGTGCTCTAAACGGCACCTGAGATGAACT
The DNA here is from genome assembly GCF_056395265.1 of Cupriavidus sp. 10L43_2. Lineage (NCBI taxonomy): Bacteria > Pseudomonadati > Pseudomonadota > Betaproteobacteria > Burkholderiales > Burkholderiaceae > Cupriavidus > Cupriavidus sp. 10L43_2. The sequence continues at coordinate 192 of NZ_JBFTJE010000015.1, read as the reverse complement.
TGAGAATTATTTTGCGAAATCGCTTGCCAGCCTGCCATCAGTCGCCTACTATTCGTCCCCTCGCAACACAAACCGCGCTGCAAACGCAGCAGCGACAAGGGTTGCGGGGTTGATGGGTGGTCGGGCTGAGGAGTTTTTCAGCGCTGACCGCGGCGAAAAAAACTTCGCTGACCTGTTGACGAAACGCAGGTT